>JBCCAW010000485.1:0-4706 GCA_039814655.1 Myxococcota bacterium
GAGCAGGAGCAGGAGCAGGACCCGCAGGAGCAGGACCCCGGCGACGAGAGCGACCCGCAGGAGCAGGCGCCCGAGGACCCGAGCGACGCGCAAGAGCCGAGTCCTCCCGAGTCCGAGGACCCGAACGCTGAGCCCCAGGCCCCGCCGGAGGACCCGGAGCCGAACGAGGCGCCCGACGGTCGCGAAGCCGACTCCGAGCCCCCAGCGCCGGAGCCCCCTCCGGAAGGCGCGGGGCAAGCGCTCCCGGAGGACGCGCGCCGCCTTCTCGATTCGCTTCAAGACGACGAGGACAGTCTCCAGCGCCTACGGGCCCGCCAGCGCGCGGCGCGCGAGCGTCGACGCCCGGCGCAGGACTGGTGAGCCCATGCGTGCTCTCGGCATGGTTCTCGGACTGGCACTCGCCCTCGCTACCGTCGCCCGGCCGGCGGAGGCCCAGCCCCAGCTCTCCGTGGAGATGACGACGGATCGGAGCGAGGTCTCGCTCGGTGAGACCTTCGTGCTTCAAGTGCGTGCCACCGTTCGCGGAGGACGCATCGAGCAGCTCGAGGTTCCCGATCTCTCGGCCTTCGACGTCATCTCGCAGCGCAGCGCCGCCCCGATGCAATTCGGCTTTGGCAGCGGCGGCGTGCAGCAGCTCACCATGAGCCAGACGCAGACCTATCGGCTCCGGCCCCTGAGCGCCGGTAGCTTCGCGCTGAAGCCCGCGCGGGTGTTCGCCGAAGGCACGAGCGCGGAGAGCCGGCCGGTCACCGTGGTGGTCTCCGGGGGCTCCGCCGCGCCCGCGGCGCCTCCGGGCGGCTCGAGCACGGCGCCGGCGCAGCCCACCGCCGACGTGGCCGGCGACGGCGTGCAGGTCGACGGCGAGGCCTTCCTTCGCACGACCGTCGATGTGGCCGAGCCCTACGTAGGTCAGCAGGTCACGGCCACCATCTACCTCTACACGCGTGCGCCGCTCCGCGCCGCGCCCACCATGGTGCGCGAAGCCTCCGTGGACGGCTTTTGGGCCCAGGATCTGCTCCCCCCCGCCCGAAACCTCGATGCGCAGACGCAGGTGGTCCAGGGCGTGCCTTTCCGGGTCTACATGCTGCGGCGCTACGCGCTCTTCCCTCTTCGCGCCGGGGAGCTGACCGTGGGTGCCCCCGAGGCGGTCTTCACGACCGGGTCGGCCTTCGGTCTTTTTGGCCGAGGCGGTGGCGGCGAGCTTCGCCGCCAGGGCGTTCCCGTGACGCTCCGGGCCCGGGCCCTTCCGCCGCCGGCTCCCGCCGGGGCCGTCGTAGGCGACTACCGCCTCGACGCGCGCCTCGACCGGACGGCGGTACGCACACGCGACGCCGTGACGCTCACGGCGAGCCTCCAGGCGCGGCGTGGCAACGTGCGGGACGTACGCCTCACGCTGCCTAGCCTGGCCGGCGTGCGCGTGCTCGAGCCGCGAACCGAGGACGAGATTCGACACCCCGGGGACGTCGTCGGCGGCACGCGCCGCGTCGAGTGGCTGCTCGTGCCGGAGCAGCCCGGACGCATCGTGCTCCCGCGGCTCTCGCTCCAGGTCTTCGACCCCGAGTCCGGCCGCTACACGAAGGTCGAGGGCCCGGAGCTCGCGCTCGACGTCGCCGGGGCCGCGACGGGTGCGCCGACGCCGGCGCCGGCGGAGGACGCCCGCATCGACGACGCGCCCGAGGCGCCGGCGCCGGATGCGCTGCGTCTCGGGCCCGTTCGCCGGAACGCCGCGCTGACGCGCCGGGCGCCCCCCTTCAGCAGCACGCCGCTCTTCTGGGCCCTGCTCCTGGGCTTGCCGGCGCTCCTGATGCTCGCGACCGGAGCGCAGGCGCTGCGCCGGCGCCACGGCGCGCGCGGCGGGGGACACGAGGGCCAGCGGATCAGCGCGCAGATCGAACGCGCTCGCGGCGCCATCGCCGGGGGCGACGCGCGGGGCTTCTACGGCGCGCTCTCCGCGGCGCTCGCGGCGTCCGTCGAGCGCAGCCTCGGACGACCCGTCGGCGCCCTGACGCACGACGCGCTGCGTCGAGAGCTGCGGACCGAGGGCATGGACGAGGAGCTCGTTCGCCGGGTCATCGACGAGCTCGACGGCTGCGACTTTGCCCGCTTCAGCTCGGCCGGGGGCACGACCGAGGAGATGCGCCAGGCCCTCGCGCGCGGCGAAGCGCTGATGAACCGTGTGGGCCGCTTTCGCGGCGCCGAGGCGGCTTCGTGAGCGGCCAAGGCGGGCTTGTCTTGCTCCTCTTGCTGCTGGCCCTCACGGCGCCAGCGGCGGCCCAGGAGTCCATCGAGGCGATCTTCCAGCACGCTGGCGAGGCCTACGCCCGCGGGGACTACGAGGACGCCGCGGAAGGCTACCGGCGCCTGCTGGACGCCGGCGTGCGGGACCCGGACGTCCACTACGACCTCGCGCTCACGGAGCTGCGCCGCGAGGACTTCGGCCGCGCCATCCAGCACCTGCGCATCGCCCTCACGCTACGTCCCGGCGACGACGAGGCCCAGGCCACCCTGGCCGCCGCGCGCACGGCGCTCGTGAGCGCCCGGGCCGAGTCCGAGGGCACGGCCGTGGTCCAGGAGGGCGCGCCGATCATGGAGGTGCTCGGTGGACGCTTCACGGAAGCGACGCTCGCCTGGGCGACGCTCGCGCTCCTCTTTCTGACGCTGCTGGCCCTCGTCCTTCGTTCGCGCATGCAGGGCAGCGCGCGCTTGGCGTCGGGCGTGGCCGCGGCGCTGCTCGTCCCGCTCTTCCTCCTGGCCGGCCTCGGGGTGCTCGAACGACGTGGCGCCTTTCGCGACGGGCCCCGGGCCGTGATGCTGGAGGACCGGACGCCGCTCCGCGAAGGCCCGGACGAACGGGCCCAGGTGCGCTCGGAAGCGCGCGAGGGCGAAGAGGCCATCGTGCTCGGAGCAGACGAACGATGGCGCCGCGTGCGGCTCCGCGATGGACGCCAGGGCTGGACCCCGGCGTCCGCCGTGGGACTCGTGGACGCGCCATGAAGGCGCGCGTCGACGGCTTCAGGCGCGCTTGGCGAGCACGTCGCGGAGCTTGTCCTCGAGGTCCGCGAGGTCGAAGGGCTTGTCCAGGTAGTCGTCGGCTCCGTAGAGCGGCGAGGTCATCTCGTTCAGGCGCTCGCCGATGCCCGTGAGCATGAGGACGCCCACGGTGGCGAAGCGTGCGTCCTCCCGGACGGCCCGGCAGACCTCCCAGCCGCTCATTCCCGGCATCATCACGTCGAGGATGATCAGATCCGGGCGCTCCGCGCGGGCGACGCGCAGCGCGTCTTCCCCATCGGACGCCTCGAGGACGGCGGCGCCGAGGGCGCGCATGTGGCGGGTGACGAGATTCAGAATCTCGAGGTCGTCGTCGGCGCAAAGCACCGTCTTTCCGTCGAGGAGGCCCATGAGACCGGCGATGGTCGGCGACGCCCCGCGGCCCGTCAAGACGCCCGTTGATGGGGCCCGGCCCCCGTGCTAGCCGTGGCGTCGATGGCTCGCCCCCGGATGCTCTGCCTCGTGCTCGTTCTGGCCACGCCCCTCTCGGCGTGCGGCGGGAAGGAAGAGTCGCCCGAGGAGCCCGCGGCGGCGACCGAAGATTCGCGGCACGGGCTCACGGAGGCGCAAGCCGCCGAGGTGCTCGCCAGGGTGGGCGAGGCGACCATCACCGTCGGCGACATGGCGGAGCGCCTGGCCGACCAGAGCCCCTACCTTCGGGCCCGCTACGACAGCCCGGAGCGGCGCCGGGAGTTCCTCGACAACATGATCCGCTTCGAGCTTCTCGCCCAGGAAGCCGAACGCCGCGGGCTGATGGACGCGCCGGAGGTGCGCCAAGCCCGTGAGCAGGCGATGATCCAGCAGATGATGCGTGAGCTTTTCGAGGATCGGATCCGCCTCGAGGACGTGACCGACGAAGAGGTCGCGGCCTACTACGAGGAACATCGAAGCGAGTTCGACAAGCCGGCGCAGGTCCGCGCCAGCCATATCCTCCTCGAGGACCGCGCCACGGCGGAGCGCGTGCTCGCCGAGCTCCAGCAAGACCCTGCGAACGTCGGTCGTTTCCGCGAGCTCGCCGAGCAGCACAACGAGGACCCGGGCACGCAGGGGCTGCGGCGCGGGGACCTTCGCTTCTTCACGCGGGAAGGCACGCGGGTCGAGGCCGGCGGGGCTTCGGCGGACGAGGCGGCGGATGACAGCGTGGACCCGGCCGTGGCCGCGGCGGCCTTCGGTCTCGAGGGCATCGGCAGCCTGCACCCGGAGCTCGTGGAGACGGACCGGGGCTTTCACATCGTGAAGCTCACGGGGCGCCGGGCCGCGCTCCGGCGCACGCTCGAGCAAGCCTCCCGGCCCATCCGCAACCGCCTGTGGCGAGAGAAGCGCGAAGGCGCCATCGACTCCTTCCTGGCGGATCTTCGCGAGGGGGCGACCATCGAGGAGAACCTCGAGCTCTTGGACACGATCCAGGTGGACCTTCCGCCGGGGGTCACCATGCCCGAGGTCACGCCCCAGGAGGCGCGCCCGTGATTCGCCGCACGCTCGGTGCGCTGGCCCTCGCGACGCTCGCCTTCGCGCTCACGGCATCCACCGTGGCCCGCGCCGACGTTCGCTTTTGGTATCAAGGTCAATTTGCTTAAGAAGTTTTACAGCTTCAATTCCATTTTTGCCAGAATTACTCAACCGCTCGTTGCGCTCCTGTTCGTATTCTTTCCCGATAC
>JBCCAW010000365.1:0-6055 GCA_039814655.1 Myxococcota bacterium
AAAGCCAGGGTAGGGCTTAGCCCATCTCAATACCGCAAGGCGAATTGATTGCAAGTGGTGGCCTATCTTGTTGGGGGCTCCGGCCACGGTCTTGACCCACGCCATGACCTCTTCGCCGTATTTCTCCGAGGGCACGCCGATGACCTGGGCGTCCTCCACGTTCGGATGGCGGTAGAGGTACTCCTCGACCTCGCGCGGGTAGATGTTCTCGCCGCCGCGAATGATCATGTCCTTGATGCGGCCCGTGATGTTCACGTAGCCCTCGCCGTCCATGGTCGCGAGGTCGCCCGTGTGCATCCAGCGCCCGGCGTCGATGGCGCCCTTCGTGGCCTCCTCGTTGTTCCAATAGCCGAGCATCACGCTATAGCCGCGCGTGCAGAGCTCGCCGCGCACGCCCCGGGGAACGGTCACGCCCGTCTCCGGATCGATGATCTTCACCTCCACGTGCGGATGCACGCGGCCCACGGTGCCCACGCGCTTTTCGAGGGAGTCGCCCTGGCGCGTCTGCGTCGACACCGGCGACGTCTCCGTCATGCCGTAGGCGATGGTGACGTCCTTCATGTTCATGCGGCCGATGACCTGCTTCATCACCTCCACGGGGCACGGGGAACCCGCCATGCAGCCCGTGCGAAGGCTCGAGAGGTCGAAGGAGTCGAACTCCGGGTGCGCGAGCTGAGCGATGAACATGGTCGGCACGCCGTAGAGCGAAGTGCAGCGCTCGGCCTGGATGACCTTCAGCGTCTCCCCGGGGTCGAAGGCCTCCGCCGGCACGACCACACACGCCCCCGTCGCCATGCTCGCGAGGTTGCCCATCACCATGCCGAAGCAGTGATAGAAGGGCACGGGCACGCACACGCGATCCTGCTCCGTGTAGCTCATGAGCTGAGCCAGCATGTAGCCGTTGTTCAGGATGTTGTGGTGACTGAGCGTGGCGCCCTTGGGGCTCCCCGTCGTGCCCGACGTGTATTGAATGTTGATGGGATCGTCGAAGGTGAGCGACGCCTCGCGGGCGGCGAGGGCTTCGTCGCTCGTCTCCTCCGCCGGGGCGTGAAGCTCCTCCCACTGCGAATCGAGTTCGAAGACCTGAGCGAGCGCCGGGCAGCTTCCGCGGACGCGACCGAGGATCTCGCCGTAGTCGGTGCTGCGGAACTTCTTGGCGTGGAGCAGCATCACCTGCCCGGACTGGTTGAGCGCATACTCGAGCTCCGCCGCACGGTAGGCCGGGTTCACGTTCACGAGCACGGCGCCGATGCGCGCCGTCGCGTACTGCGCCACGAGCCACTCGAAGCGGTTCGGAGACCACATGCCGACGCGGTCGCCCTTCTGGACGCCGCGGGCCATGAGCGCCTTGCCGAGGCGCGTGGTGGCCTCCCAGAGCTCGCGGTAGGTCAGGCGCACGCCCTGATGGGCGACGACGAGCGCGTCGCGGTCGCCGAATCGCTCAGTGGTGTGCCGCAGCTGGGCACCGATGGTGGTGCCGAGGAGCGGCACGTCGCTCGTGCCGTGGACGTACGAAAGGTCGTCCGCGCTCATGGTGGTGGCCTCCGCGTGCGTGCCCGTGCGCAGCCACCCCTGGCCACGCGAGGCTGTACGCTGCCACGAAAAACCGTCCGAGCGGTAGGTCTAAGGACGGGGACGAAGCGACGAGCGCGTCAGGTTTCGCGCGCCGAGGCGGCCATAGCTGCGGTCTCAGTCGCCTCGGAAGCTCGGCGGGCGCTTCTCGAGGAAGGCCGCGATGCCCTCGCGACCGTCCGCGGTCACGCCGCGACCGGCAATGGCGCGCGTCTCGAGCTCGGCCTGGGTCTCGAGGCCGCTGGCGAAGCTCGACGCGAGCAAACGCTTGACCGCGCCGTAGGCGCCCGTGGGCCCGTCCGCGAGGCGACGCGCGAGCTCCCGCGCTTCCTCCATCAAGGCGTCGTCGTCGACGACCTTCGTGACGAGGCCCCAGTCCGCGGCCTCCTCGGCGCTGAGCATGCGGTCCGTGAGCATGAGCTCCTGGGCCCGGCGCAGCCCCACCAGCCGCGGGAGGAAGTAGGTCGACGTCCCGTCCGGCGACAGGCCGATGCTCGCGTAGCGCATGGTGAAGCGCGCCGAGCGCGCCGCCAGCACCAGGTCGCCGCCGATGGCCAGGCTGAAGCCGCCGCCGGCCGCGGTACCGTTGACCGCGACGACGAGCGGCGCGTCCATGCGATGGAAGCGGCTCACCGCGCCGTGCAGGTAGGTGGTGATGCGCCGCAGGAAGTCGCCGAGCGCATCCGCCTCCTCGCGGAAGGCGCGCACGTCGCCACCGGCGCAGAAGAAGCGCCCTTCCCCGGTGAGGAGCACGGCACGCACGCCGGGGTCCGCGTCGGCGGCCGTCGCAGCGCGGAAGAGCTCTTCGGCCAGCGTGAGGTCGAGCGCGTTGGCGGCCGTGGGCCGTCGCAAGGTGATGGTGCGAAGCGCGCCTTCGTCTTCGACGCTCAGGGTCTCGTAGCTCATGGTCGGCTCCCGCGGCGAACGTACCAGGCGGCCTCGCGGCGCAACGACTGCCCAGACCTTCGGCCAGTCGTGCTCCGAACTCCGGTATCGTCGAGGCCGTGCCGCGCCCGCGAGCTGCCGACTACGACGAAAAGCGCCAGGCGCTCCTGGACACGGCGGCCTCGCTTTTTGCCGAGCGAGGCTTCGCGCGCACGAGCATGGGCGCCATCGCCGAAGCCTGCGGCGCGTCGAAGGCGTGGATCTACCACTACTACCCGAGCAAGGAATCACTCCTCGAAGACATGCTCGTAGCCCACGTCCAGCGGCTGAAGCACGCCGGGGACGCGGCGCTCGCGACGAGCGACGAGCCCGAGGCGCAGCTCCGGGCGCTGCTCCGGGCGGTGATGCGCATCTACGCGCGGAGCGGCGCGAAGCACATCGTGCTGCTGAGCGACCTCGGCGTGCTCCCGGCCGCCCTTCGGGCGAAGATCGTGACCATGCAGCGGGAGGTCGTCGCGCTCTTCGGGGACCTCGTGGTCTCGCTGGCACCGCGCGCGCCGCGGGCACCCACGACCATGGCGCTCCTCGGGATGATCAACTTCACCTACACCTGGTTCGACCCGGACGGGCCCATGGAGCCCGAGGCCTACGCCGACCTGGTGGCGGGGCTCTTCTTGCGCGGTCTCCGCGCCAGTACGGGCGGCCCCGCGTAGCCCGCGCCCGCGTCAGGCAAGGAAGCGAGGCGACGACGACGGCGCCGCGCTCAGTGGAAGGCGATGGCGTGCTCGGCGACCTCGTCCATCACGCGGCGGACGTGGCGCGCGAAGGAACGAATGTCCGCCCGGCGAAGGTCGATCTCGCGGCGAATGTCGCTGCGCTCCTCGATGAGCACGCGAACCTGAGCGTCCAGGCTCTCGGCCATCAGCGCCACGTCGGCGCTTCGTCCGGCTCGCTCGCGCTCCTCGTGCTCGCGCTCCTGATAGAGGTCCTCGAGCTGTGCGACGCAGCTCTCGAGCGCCTCCTCGAGGTCCGCCAGCGTCGGCTTGTCCTGGCTGATGCGAAGCTCCGCCATCGTCGTGTCCTCCCGCCGCTCGGTCCCTGCGCGCGCGGGGCGCGTGGAGCGGTCGCTCATTGCATCGGCGGCGTGGCGGTTTTTTGAACGGCGGTCACCCTGGCCGAAGACCGCGCGCGGCCATATGACGCGCACTGGGGTATGGCAGGCGTTCGCACGGCGAGGCGCGTGCGCGAGGAGCGAGCATGACGGGTAAGGGAGCCAACGAGGACAGCGCGACGGACCGGGGGCTTCCAAGCTCCGTCGAAGCCACGGTCGCGCTCCTCCGCGCCGGCCACTACGTCTGCGATACCTCGCTGGCCACGAGCGTCTTTCTCGCGCTGAAGCTCGGGCGCCCGCTCTTCCTCGAGGGCGACGCCGGCGTGGGTAAGACGGAGATCGCCAAGGTGCTCGCGGCCACGCTCGGCCGGAAGCTCATCCGGCTGCAGTGCTACGAGGGCCTGGACCTCTCCACGGCGGTCTACGAGTGGAGCTACGCCCGGCAGATGCTGGGACTCCGGCTCATGGAGGCCTCCGGCACCCGGGACCGGGAGGCCCTCGAAGCGGACATCTTCAGCGAGGCCTACCTGGTGAAGCGGCCGCTCCTCGAGGCCCTCGAGACGCCGCCGGAGGGCGCGCCGGTACTGCTCATCGATGAGCTGGACCGGACGGACGAGCCCTTCGAGGCCTTTCTCCTCGAGCTGCTCAGCGACTTCCAGGTCACCGTGCCCGAGCTCGGCGTGTACCGGGCGAAGCAGCCGCCCATCGTCATCATCACGTCGAACCGCACGCGCGAGGTGCACGACGCGCTCAAGCGGCGCTGCTTCTACCACTGGGTCGACTACCCGAACGCGGAGCGCGAGCTCGAGATCCTCCGCGTGAAGGTGCCGGAAGCTGCCGCGGGGCTCAGCCAGCAGGTCGTGGACCTCATCCAGCAGCTCCGCGCTCGGGACCTTTTCAAGGTGCCGGGCGTCGCCGAGACCATCGACTGGACCGAGGCGCTGATGGCCCTCGACCGCGTCGAGCTCGACCCGACCTCCTTCACGAGCACGCTGGGCGTCGTCCTCAAGTACCAGGACGACATCAAGGCCATCAGCGAGGCAGAAGCCAAGGCCATGATCGACGCCTCGCAGAGCGCTGCAGGATGAGCCGGGCCGCGTGAGCGAAGGCATCTTCGGCGGGAAAACGCCCGGCACGGTGACTGGCGGCCGGGAGAACGCCCTCTCCCGGGACGGGGGGCATCTGGCCGCCAACGTCGCGCACTTCGGCCGGGTTCTTCGCCGCGCGGGCATGCCCGTGGGCCCCGGCGCAGTGCTCGACGCCGTGCGCGCCGCGGAAGCCGTCGACGTCCGGCACAAGGACCAGTTCTACTGGGCGCTTCACGCGGTCTTCGTGCGGAAGCGCGACCAGCACGAGCTCTTCGACGAGGCCTTCAAGGGGTTCTGGAAGGACCCCTTCGCCATGAACCAGGCCCTCGCGATTCTCCTGCCGCGCTCGAAGGCGCCGAAGCGAAAGCCCCAGGCGCGGCGCCGGGTCCTCGAGGCCTTCAAGCGGCCGCCGACCGGCGAAGAGGAGAACGCGAAGCCCCGGGACGAGCTCCAGGTGGACATGGCGCTCACGGCGTCGAAGACCGAGAAGCTCCAGACCAAGGACTTCGAGCAGATGAGCGCGGAAGAGCTCGAGGCGGCCAAACGCGCCATCGCCCGCATGGAGCTCGCGCGCGTCGCCCTGCCCACACGGCGCTACCGCAGCGCCGCCCGCGGCGCACGCATCGACCCGCGGCGGACGCTTCGCGAGGCCCTCCGCCACGGCGGCGACGACATCCCCTTGGCCTTCCGCGAGCGCCGCACCCGGCCGCCCCCGCTCGTCGTGCTCGTCGACATCAGCGGCAGCATGGGCCGCTACTCGCGCATGCTGCTGCACTTCATGCATGCGCTCACGAGCGAGCGGGACCGGGTCCATAGCTTCCTCTTCGGGACGCGCTTCACGAACGTGACGCGAAGCCTGCAGCACCGGGACATCGACGAGGCCTTGGCCGGCTGCGGCCAGGACGTACGGGATTGGGCCGGCGGCACGCGCATCGCGACGGCGCTGCACGTCTTCAACCGCCACTGGTCCCGGCGCGTGCTCGGGCAAGGCGCGGTGGTGCTGCTCATCACCGACGGCCTCGACCGGGACGACGTGGGCGACCTCGAGGTCCAGATGGAGCGGCTCCAGAAGAGCTGCCGCCGCCTCGTCTGGCTCAACCCGCTGCTTCGCTACGAGGGCTTCGAGCCCCTCGCCGGCGGCGTGAAGGCCATGCTGCCGTACGTCGACGAGCTCCGCGCGGTGCACGACCTCCGGAGCCTGGCTCAGCTCGCCGAGGCCCTCGGCCCCGGCTGGGAGCGAAAGGCCCGGCGCCTCGGCCGACGGCCCGGAGCCTGAGACGGAAGGCAAACGGCCCGCCTCTCACCGAGAAGAGCGGGCCGCGGCATGCGGCGCGAGCGGCGCCGTGGACGGGCCTACTTCTCGCGGAAGACGATCATCCCGTGGCTGAGGTCGTAGGGC
>JBCCAW010000260.1:0-8136 GCA_039814655.1 Myxococcota bacterium
ATGCTGATGATGTAGGGACCCGTGGCCTCGGGCCCGAAGCGCGCCCGCGCCTCGCTGAGCGCGCGCATCACCGCGAGGACCTCGCCGAGGGTCTCGCCGGGCTCCTCCGGCGCATCCTGGGGCGCGTCGAGCCAGGCGCGAATGGCCGCGGCACGCTCCGCCGGCGCCCGGGCGGGGAAGTCCGCGTCGCCGAGCAGCGCCGCGATGGCCTGGCGGTGCAGCAGCGCGTCCTGGCGCACGTCGAGCGCCGCCAGATGAAAACCGAAGGTGGCCACCCGGCGCTGGAAGCGCCGGAGCCGGTGCGCGCCGGAGTGCTGTCCGCCGCTCGCCTCGAGGCTCTGGAGCAGGACGTCGATGTCGCCGCGAAGCTCCGCGGGCTGGGCGTAGGCGCCCTCGGCGTCTTCCAGCGTGCGCCGGAGGCGTTCGTCGACCACGTGGAGCACGAGCCGGTAGGGCATGCGCGCGTAGCGGGAGGACACGCCGGCGAGGGCCTCGGGGAAGCGCCCGCGGTAGCTCTCGAGCAGGGCGTCGAGCCCCGGCGAGACGGACACCCGCGTGGTGGAGTGCGAGAGATGCTCGAAGAGCTCCGCGACCTCCGCTCGGTATTTGCCGAGCACGATGGCCCGGTGCCGCTCGAGCGTGGACTCGATGGTCGCTGGCCCGACGTTCGGGTTCCCGTCCATGTCGCCCCCGACCCAGGAGCCGAAGCGCAGCAAGGTGAGGGGAATCTCGACCGCCTCCCCGTAGGCACGCTGAATGGCGTCCTCGAGGGCCTCGAAGAGCGGCGGCACGATGCGGTAGATGACTTCGCTCAGGTAGAAGACCACGTGCTCCACCTCGTCGCCGACGGTGGGGCGCTCCGGGTGGTGCGCTTCGGTCTGGAAGCTGGCGGTGATCTCCTCGACGATGCGCGCCTTGGCGGCGAGCTCCTCTTCCGGCGTGAGCGTGGTCGGGTCGAGGCGGTCGAAGAGCGCGCGCACGATGCGCTGCTCCTTCTTCAGGATCGTCCGGCGCACGGCCTCCGTCGGGTGCGCCGTGAAGACGGGCTGGAGACGCAGCTCGCCGAGACGCGCCTGAAGCTCCTCGCGCGTCACGCCCCGGTCCCGAAGCGTCCGGAGCGACGCCGCGAAGCTCCCGGGCTGAGGCTCCCCGAGCTTCAGGTAGTCCCGCCGCCGGCGCATGCGGTGCACGCGCTGCGCAGTGTTGACGAGGCCGAAGTACATAGAGAACGCCTCGACGAGCGAGGTCGCGACGTCGTTCTCCAGATCCCGGAGTGACCCTTCGAGCTCCTTGAGCGCACCCGCGTCGCCTTCGCGCCAGCGCCGCGCGAGCTGCCGCGCGGTCTCGACGCGACCGAAGAGCGCGTAGCCCTGCTGGTCGCGAAGCACGTCGCCGAGCAACGTCCCGAGCGTTCCGACGTCACGGCGAAGCGGCTCGTCCTCGGGCGAGAAGAGGGGGCGGGGCGGGTCCAGGTCGTTGGCCAAAGCCCGCGAACCCTGCCCGATCTCCCGCGAGACCGCGAGCCCAGGATCGAAGAGCCCGGGACGCCAAGGAGCGGAGCTGCCACCCGGAAACGGAAACGGAAGCGAAAGAGGCGGCGGCCGGGACGGAAACGGAAACGGAGACGGCGGCGGGGACGGAAACGGAAACGGAGACGGCGGCGGGGACGGAAACGGAAACGGAAACGGAATCGGAATCGGAATCGGAAACGGACACGGACACGGACACGGACACGGACACGGACACGGACACGGACACGGACACCCTCTCGCGCGGAAGGCCGACGTTCCCGTCACCCGTCGAATGGCGCCCGTGGTATCCACGGTGCGCCGAGGAGGGCGGGCCGTCGCCCGCCTCGTGGAGGACCCCGCGATGCGTCCCAGCCTGCCGCAACGAGACCCGGATCCCGGCGCCCGTCGAGCGTCGCTGGCGCGGGCCCGCGCGGCTTATCCGCTCGCCCGCGCCTACCGGTCGCCGCTTCGCCCAGCAGGCAACGCCGTCGCCGGTCGCGTGCCTCCCGTCGACGAGTTCTCCCCGGAGGTCGCGGCGAAGGTCGCCGCGACGGATCTCCGGCTGCTCGCCAACCACGCGCTGCTCGACCTTCAGGCGCTCGGCGACAACACGATGCGCGAGGTCGGGGGCATCGCGCAGCGCCACGTCACCCTTGGCGACGCCCTCGGTGTGACCCGGTCCATCGGGAGCCATCACCAGCTCTTCGGGCGCTCCTTTCGTGCCGCCAGCCGCATCGCGCAGTCCTTCCCGCCAAGCGTCCAGGCCTACAAGGACGTGTTCATGGCGACGCCGAAGCCGCCGACGGCGCGCGTCTTCGACGATGCGTCGCTCCGGGACCGGCTCTTCGCGTGGTACCGGGTCGCGGGCAATAACCCCTTCGTGCTCGAGGGCATCCGCCGGGTGCCCCAGCCCGGCCAAGACCCGGAGCCGCTCTTCGAGGAGGTGCTCGGCGAACTACGGAGCGAGGCGGACAGCGCGATGCACGCGCTCGAGGCGCGGCTCCCCTGGTGGCTGCGCCCCTTCCTGCCGAGCCGGAGCGATCAGCACCCGGCGGCCGGACAGCCCACGGAGGAGCCCCCCGACCTCCCGGGGGTGCTGCCGCGCCGTTTCCCGGTGACCGATGCGCACTACCAGAGCGTCATGGGCCCGGCCGACAGCCTCGCGCGCGCGGCCGCCGAGCATCGCCTCTACCTGGCGGACTACCGCCTCTGCGACGACCTCCCCGTGGGCCAGTGGACGAGTGGCCTTGGCGCCGTGCACCCCAAGCACGTCCATGCGCCCATGGCGCTCTTCGCCTGGAGGCCTGAGGGCCGTGACGCGCTGGGCGAGCTCGTGCCCGTGGCCATTCAGTGCCACCAGCGTGCCACGTCCACGCGGCCAAACCCGATCTTCACTCCCTCGGACGGGGTGAAGTGGCTCATGGCCCAGGCCGTCGTCCAATGCGCCGATGCCAACCACCACGAAATGGTCTGGCACCTCGGTCGCTCGCACATGGTGATGGAGGCGGCCTACGTCTGCGCCCGGCGGACGCTGGCGCCGCAGCACCCGCTCATGGTGCTCCTCGCCGAACACTGCGAGATGACGCTCGCCATCAACGACTACGCGACCAAGCACCTGATCGCCCCCGGAGGACAGGTCGACCGGCTCTTCGGCTCCACGCTCGAGGGCACGCTCACCATCATGGACCGGGCGCTCAACGAGTACCGACTCGACCGCGCGTCGCCGCCGGACCAGGCCCGGCTACGGCTCATCGACGACGTCGCCGGCCTCCCCGACTTCCCCTTCCGAGACGACGCCGCCACGCTCTTCACGCCCTTCGCGCATTTCATCGACGACTACGTTCGCCTCTATTACGCGGGCGAGGACGACGTGCAGGGGGACCAAGAGCTCCAGGCCTTCCGGGCGCTTCTCGCGAGCGAAGAGGGCGGGAACCTCGCCGGCGTCCCGGAGCTGCGGACGGTGCCGGAGCTCGCCAAGCTGATGGCGACGCTCGCCTGGATCGGCTCGGCCCAGCACTCGGCGCTGAACTACACGCAGTTCCCCTTCATGGCCTACACGCCGACCATGCCCCTCGCGCTCTATGCGGTGGCGCCGACGCAGGACACGCCGGAGAACCTGCTCAACTGGGCCCGGCTCTTGGCCCCGGGCGGAACGGCGGTGATGCAGAACGACATCGCCTTCCAGCTGTCCAACGTGAAGCACCGGGCCATCGGCGCCTACCGAAGGGACGCCTTCACGGACCGCCGCGTGGCGCCGCTGCTCCGGAGGCTCCGGGACGACTTCGACCGCGTGGAGCGAACGCTCCGGGACCGAGACCGGACGCGCTTCCTCTCCTACCCCTACCTCTTCCCGTCGAACGCGCAGAACTCGATCTTCATTTGAGGAGCGCACGCAGATGACGCCGCCCCTTCCTTCCTTCGCGTGCTGCCCGGCCCCCGCGCCCTGCCTCCCGCAGGGTGACCCGGAGCCCGAGGACCGCGCCGCCGGCATCGCCCGAGCCCGGGCGGGCATCGCGCTGAGTCGACGCTTCGCTGGCCTCCCCTTTCCCGACCGCGTGCCCGGCTGGGCCAAGCCGGGCCCCCGCTTTCTGGCCGAGGCCGGGCGCTGGTCCGCCCTCGCGGCGGCCAACCTCGCCGCGGCCGAAGCCCGCGCGCTCGCGACGGACGCCAACGCCAGCCCCAGCGATCTGCTCCGCCGCGCGAAGCGGGCGCTCTTCGTGCGGGTTCAGGAGACGCTGAACGGAACGAGCCCGGCGCGGCGCATCGCCGGCTGGCAAGAGCGTACGCCGCTGGCCACGAGCGCCTACCGCATCTTCCCGCTCGTCCCGGAGCCCCAGGCGCTGAACCGTTGGCGCAGCGACCTCTGGTTCGCGCGCGAGCGCGTCGCGGGCGCGAACCCGGTCATGCTCGAGGGCGTGGAGCGCCTTCCGGCGCACGTCACGCTGCGCCCCGGCGACTACGCGCGGGCCATGGACGGCGACACGCTCGACGCCGCCCTCGCGGAGCGGCGCCTCTTCCAGTGCGACCACGGCATGCTCTCCGGCATCGAGGCCGGTATCACCGACGGCAACCGCAAGTTCCTCGAGGCACCCTGGTCGCTCTACGCGCTGCCGAGGGACCGAAGCGCCCTCCGGCCCCTCGCCATCCAGTGCACGCAGGCGCCGACGCCCGGTCCGCTCTTCTTCCCGTGGCACGGTACGGCCTGGCGCATGGCGCGCACGGTCGTCCAGGTCAGCGACTCGAACCTCCACGGGGTCGTGGAGCACGGCGTGCATTGCCACCTCGTGATGGGACTCGTCGCCGTGTGTCTGCACCGAAGCCTGGCGCGCAGGCACCCGCTCTCGGTGCTGCTGCTGCCTCATCTCGAGCTGACGCTCAACGTCGACCACCTCACGGAGGGCCTCTACGCGCCGGGCGGGCGAACGCCCACCATCCAGAGCGTCAGCGAGCGGGGGACGCTGACGCTCGCGCGCTGGGCGTACCGCAGCTTCGACTGGTCCGCGGACGCGGTCCCGGAGCGATTCGTCGCGCGGCGTGTATCGGCCGACGTGTTGCCGCACTACCCGGCGCGCGACGACCTCGAGGCCCACGGGACGGTGCTCCGCGCCTTCGTGCGCGCATACGTCCGCATCTACTACGCGAGCGATGGCGACGTGGCCGGCGATGGGGAGCTTCAGGACTTCGTGCGCCGGCTCGGGGACCCGGACGAAGGCGGCCTGCGGGGCCTGGGCGAGGTGGCCACGGTCGACGCCCTCGAGACCTTCCTGGTGCGCGCGATCCAGCGCGCCACCAGCTACCACGCCGCCATCAACTACAGCGTGTACGACGCCATGGGCTACGCGCCGAACATGCCCATGGCGCAGTTCGGCCCCGGCCCGCGGCACACGGACCACCCGGAGGAGGACTTCCTCGCGATGCTCCCGCCGGCCGCGGAGCGTGACCGTCAGTTCAACGACGTCTTCGTGGTCGCCCAGCTCCGCGCGAACCGCCTCGGGCACTACCCGCTGGAGCACTTTCAGGACCGCCGCGTGCGCCCGCTCGTGCGGGACTTTCGGGAGGCGCTGGCGGAGCTGGAGCACCGCATCGCCATGCGGAACGCGCGCACGGAAGCCGCCGGCGGCGCGCCCTACACGGTGCTGCTTCCGAGCCGGGTGACGGCGTCCGTGCACGTCTGAGTCGCCGCCCGCCGCCACGGTCCACCGGCGAGGCTCCGCTCAGGCGGACTCGGCCGCCGCCTGCCCGGCCGCGCGGGCGGCGACCACCGAACCCACGGGGAACTCCAGCGCCTCCTGGGTGCCATCCGCCAGCGCGTCCAGGTCCTCGCGGAGCAAGCGCTCGGCGTCACGGCGCGCGTGCATCCAATGCGCCAGGGGCTGGCCCGCGACCTCCGAGAGCCACCCCGCGAGCTCGGCCATGCTCCGCGGCCGCGCTTCCGGTGCCTTGGCGAGGCACGCCGCCACCACCTCATCGAGGCCGCGCGGTGCCCCGGGCACGACGTCACGGAGCCGAGGCGCCGGCTCGCGCGTGATGCGGTAGACGAGCTCCGGGAGCGTCGTGCCGGTGAACGGCGCCCGGCCGCTCAGCGCCTCGAAGAGCACGCCGCCCATGGCGTAGACGTCGGCCCGGCAGTCGACGCGCGTCGGGTCCACCATCTGCTCCGGAGCCATGCAGTAGGGCGTGCCGACCAGAGCCTCGGAGCCCGTGAGGCGCAGCTCGTCGGCGTCGGCGCCGTACTTCGACACACCGAAGTCGAGGATCTTCACCTGCTCCGGGACGCTCCGCCGCATGCGCGTGAGGTAGAGGTTCTCGGGCTTGAGGTCCCGGTGCACGACGGTGAGTGCATGGGCCTCGTCGAGCGCCTCGAAGACGGGAAGGAGCAGCTGGAGCAGCGCCAGCAAGGCCATGGGACCCCGGCTCAGCCGCTCCGCGAGCGTCTCCCCCGAGAGGCGCTCCATCACGAGGAAGGGGTGACCCCGGTGGCTCGCGATGTCGTAGACGTCCACCACGGCGGGGTGCCCGATGGCGCACGCGACTTCGGCTTCGCGGGCCAGCCGCGCCGACGCCACGGGGTCCGCGCCGAAGCGCGGGAGGAGCCACTTGAGCGCGAAGGGGCGCCCGGTGCGCACATGGTGCGCTTCGTAGACGACGCTCATGCCGCCATGACCGAGGGTCCGCGCGACGACGTATTTGTCCGCGAGGAGCTCCCCGGCGCGCGGTAGCGGACGTTGCGCGCTCGCCACGCCCCAGACCGCAGACCGTCTGGCCCGGCTCTTCTGCGCGCTCATTCGCCCTCCCGCCCTGGACCGCCGCGGCTCCCACGAGGCACGCCCCAGCGCACGCCTCGCCGCCTATGACCTACTTATCGGTCTATCACAAAAGAGCGGTCCCTGCGCACGGGGGCCTTCCAGCCCATTTCAAGGGCCGTCGGGCGCAGCGCTCGCGGCCCGCCGCAACCCGTGCCGGGCGAGGATCGCCTGGGCCGCCGGCGAGGCGAGAAAGGCGAGGTAGGCATCGGCCTTCGCCGCGGCCGGGCCAGACCGGCGAAGACGCCCGGCGCCCAGCCGTGCCCGCGGGGCGAAGTCCGGGAGGGCCACGGCGCGCAACGCCGTGGCGCCGACGAGGTCGCTCGCGTAGAGAAACGCCGCGTCCGCTTCGCCGAGCAGCAGCTTCGCGCGCACGAGCCGCACGTTGCTCTCCTCGGAAACCACGCGGTCGTCGACGGAGCGCCGCCATGGCTCGCCGTAGCGTGACGCGGCCGCGTCCAGAAGCGCGCGTGCATAGCGGCCGATGGGTACACCCGGAGTCCCGAGCACGAGACGCTTCACGCGCGGGAGCTCCTCGAGACCGCTCAGCGCCGGCGCTTCCTCTGCCAGGGCGAGTACCAGGGGCACTTCGGCCACGACGCGAGGGGCGACGAGGCGTCCGGCTTGCTGGAGCGCCTCCAGCTGACGCGGGTCCGCGGAGACGAACACGTCCGCGTCGGCGCCCTCCTCCAGCTGGAGCCGGAGCACCTGCGAGCCGGCGAAGCTGTGGCGTACGCGCACGCCGGGATGCAGCCGCTCGAAGGCCGCCGAGACGGCGGGCAGCGCGTCGGTGAGCGAGGAGGCGGCGAAGACCTCGAGCGACGGCGGCACGCCCGGGTCCGCGCAGGCGACCAGAACGAGCACCCAGGGAGCGGTACGGAGACGGCGCTGCCCGCGGCGGACCATGGCCGGCGTCCTAACCGGCTCGGCGCCTGCCCACCACCCGCGACGCCCGGCGTCATGGGGGGTCGCGACGTGAACGCCACCGTGAACGCGACCGTGAACGCGACCCGCGGCGGACACGCGCGCTTGGGGCCGAAGGTCAGCCCGGTGGCGGGCTGCTGAGCGCCCCGGGCGCGACGTCACGCTGGAGCGCCCGAAGCACGCTGGCCGGACGGCCCTTGAACACCCGGGAGTAGGGGACGGCGGCTTTGCGACTGGCCTCGCGGAGCGCGCGATCCGTCGAGTGCGACGCGAAGCCCGTCGCCGCGAGGACCAGGTCGTACTTTCCGCTCGCGATGGCCTTCGCCTCGGCTTCGATGCGCCGCGGGGACCCATCGCACCAAGCCAGCTCGACGCCGAAGACCTCTTCCAGGGCGTCC
>JBCCAW010000508.1:0-4416 GCA_039814655.1 Myxococcota bacterium
AGCTGTTCGCCATCATCGGCCCCAACGGCGCCGGGAAGACCTCGATCTTCAACACGATTTCGCAGGTGTACCGGCCCCAGGAGGGCGACATCAAGTTCGAGGGCGAGTCGATCATGGACGTGGTCACCAAGCACCTGTCGGAGGAACCGCCGCCGCTCGACCGCACCGCCTCGAAGCCCCGGGCATTAGCCGGCGAGATATGACCAGCCTCGCCTTCGCGCGCTCCGAATTCCAACGCATGCAGGTGCAGCACCACGGCCGCCGCGACGCCGAGCGCTCCGGGCAGAAGCGCGGCGCTGACGGCCGCGAGGGCAACGCCGACACCCAAGGTCAGCGCACCCAGGAGGCGAAGGCCGCGCCCGCGGGCTCGCGTGCCGACGCCAGCCGGCTTTGGGGTGCCGAAGACCGTCGTCCCCGGCGCGCGCTCCCTGGGGGCGTTGCACGCGAGGCACCGAAAGCCGTCGCCAGCCGGCCGCACACCTGCCAGCGCGTGGCATCGCGGGCAGCGGTTGTCCTCACCCCACACCGCCCCGCATGCCACGCAGCGGTCGGCACCTTCGGGAATAGCGGTGGAGCACACCGCGCACTGGGCTGGCCGGCTCATCTTGCTCCCGCGCCTCAGCCCTCGCCGAGCAGCTCGTTCATCGAGGCCTCGTCCGCCGGCGTGAAGGCGTAGCGGTCGAACTCCTCGCTCGTGACCCAGCGGTAGTCCTGGACCGCGCGCCGGGGGAAGCCGCCCGTCGGCGCGGCCTCGGCCAGTTCGCAGCGGTACAGGTAGAGGTCGACGGTGTAGCGCTCGTAGGGGTGGCTGACGAAGCTGATGAGCTCGCCGACGTCCACGCGGGCATCGAGGCGCTCGACGAGCTCTCGGCGGAGCGCCTCCGCGTCGCTCTCTTCGTTCTCGACGCGGCCGCCGGGAAACTCCCACAGATGCGGAAGCACGGCGTTGGCCTGGCGCTGCGTGATGAGGTAGCGGCCGCCTTGGTCGATCACCGCGGCTACCACGCGAATCGTCCGCGGCGGGGCGCCGGGGTTGGAGCTGCGGGACACGGCCGGCCTATATACCACGCCCGTGCCCGCCGGACCGCCGCGATTCCTCTACCTCGGCGTCCCCCTCGGCGCCCTGCTCCTCGCGCGAGCCGGTCTGGCGCCCGTGGGTGCTGCGCTGGCGCCCTTGGACCTGCCCGGTCGGCGCCGGGCGCGGCGCCTTCTCGGACCGCGGGCGTTACTCTTGGGCCGGCCGAGGCTCGAGGCGCCCGCGGTGCAGCAGGCGCTCGCGAGCCTGAGGCCCACGGCGACGCTGGTGTACTTCTGGCCTCGCCGCATCCCCGAAGCCGTGCTCTCACTGGCGCCTGCCTGGGGGGTGCACCCTTCGCTCCTGCCTGCCTGGCGCGGCCCGGACCCGACCTATTGGGCCCTGCGCAGCGGAGCGGAAGAGACGGGGGTGAGTCTCCAACGCCTCGAGGCGGACTACGACGTCGGTGCCGTCGCGGCGCGCTCCTCACTGGCCATTCGTGCGGAGGACGACGCCTGGTCCCTCGCCCGGCGCCTCGACCGGCCCGGCTACCGCTTGCTGCTCC
Source organism: Myxococcota bacterium (assembly GCA_039814655.1). GTDB lineage: Bacteria > Myxococcota_A > Polyangia > Polyangiales > Houyiibacteriaceae > CALCTH01. The sequence goes on from JBCCAW010000508.1 coordinate 1,581, forward strand.
ATGCCGCGGGGCGGCTCGCGACCGGGCTGCCGCTCCCGGCGTGGCCGCAGGATCCCGGCGCTGCGACGCAGGCGCCCTTCCCCCGCGACGAGGACCTGGCCCTCGACTGGAAGCTCCCCGCGCGCGTTCTGGCACGCCACGTCCGCGCCGCCGCTCCCGAACCCGGCGCGCACGGGGCGGTGGCATCGCGGAGCTTCGTCGTGCGGAGAGCCCATGTAGCGCCGCGCCCGGCGCCGGCCGGTCTCCGCCCCGCGGAGGCCTACCGCAATGGCCGGCGCTGGTGCGTGGTCTGCGGCTCCGGTGCGCTCGTCCTCGACGAAGTCACCGATGGGCAAGGCCAGCCGCTGGACCTCGCGACGCTCTTCGCGCGCGGGCCGTGAGCGCTCAGGCCGCGTAGTGGCGGAGCAGGTGCTTTTCCGGACGCTCGACGCGGAGCACGGGGCTCGTGACGAGGTCTCGGCCTCCGGTGGCGATGTAGAGGGACTCGCCTACCCGCGGGGTCTCCTTCGACGTGCGTACGCCGCCTTCGCCGAGGAAGGCGATGCCGCCCTCCACGCGGCTCTGGAGCGCGAGGTGCCCGCGGACCCAGTGGCCGCTTCGCCGGTCCCGGACGCCCACGCATCGGTCCTTTCGGACGTGGTACTCGGTGTTGCGGGTCACGAAGACCTGGTGGATGCGACGCTCGGTCCCGACGGTGCGCATGGGAGACCTCCTCCCGCTCACGCTACGGGTGCGGCGCGGCGTGCCCAAAAAACCGGCGCGGCCAGGCCAGGGCGCACGACCTTGACCCTCGCTGGGGGCTGAATCAGGGTGCCGTCTCCGCGCGCCCGAGGCCGGCGCCGGTCCTGCCCTTCCCGTTCCTCCCGAGCGTCTTCATGAGCGACCAGAGCGCGCGCCCCGCCGAACCCCGCGTCTCGATCATCATCCCCGTCTACAACGAAGAGGGGATCCTCCAGAGCGCCGTGGTCGACCTCGTCGACCGGCTGCGGGCCTTCGAGTGGCCCTACGAGCTCTTGCTGGCCGAGAACGGCTCCCGGGACCGCACCGTCGCCGTCGGCGAAGAGCTCGCGGCGCGCTTTCCCGAGGTACAGATCCACAGCCTCGGCGAGCCGAACTACGGCAAGGCCCTCAAGGAGGGCATCCTGCGCGCGCGCGGCGAGTTCGTCCTTTGCGACGAGATCGACATCTGCGACACGGACTTCTACCGGCGCGCGCTCGAGGTGCTCGAGTCCGGTGCGGCGGACCTCGTCGTGGGTTCCAAGGTCATGCGAGGCGCCAACGACGAGCGGCCGCTCTTCCGGCGCACGGCGACGAAGGTGCTCAACGGCATGCTTCGAGTCAGCCTGGGCTTCAAGGGCACGGATACGCACGGCCTCAAGGCCTTCCGCCGCGCTCCCCTCGTCGAGGTCGCGCGCCAGTGCCTGGTGGACAAGGATCTCTTCGCGAGCGAGTTCGTCATTCGCGCGCAGCGTGGCGGCGTCCCGTCGACGGAGATTCCCGTGACCATCGTCGAGAAGCGGCCGCCGTCCATCAAGCTGACCAAGCGCGTGCCGAACGTCCTCAAGAACATGGCCAAGCTCTTCGTCGCCATTCGCGTGAAGGGCTGAGCCCGCGAGGCGCCATGGCAGGGCTCGCCTCGCTCAGCGTGGACCTCGACGAGATCCGCTGCTACGCGGCCATTCACGGGCAGACCGAGGCGTTGGGCGGCGATGCGGCGCGGGCCATCTACGCCCACGCGGTCCCGCGCTTCGCTCGGCTCTTCGACGCGCTCGGCGTTCCCGCGACCTTCTTCGTCATCGGCGAAGACCTGGACCCGGCGGTGGTCGGCGAGGCGGCGGCCGCGGCAAACGCCGAGGTGCTGCGCGGCCTCCACGCCGCGGGACACGAGATCGCGAACCACAGCCATCACCACCTCTACGATCTGACGCGCCGCGATGCGGCCACCTGGCGCCGGGAGGTCCGCGGCGGCGCCGCGCTCATCGAGCAGGCCGTGGGCGAAGCGCCGGTGGGCTTTCGGGCCCCGGGCTACACCATCCACGACGGCCTCTTCGAGGCGCTGGCGGAGCTCGGCGTGCGCTACGACTCGAGCGTGTTCCCCTGCCCGCCCTATTACGGGGCGAAGGCCTTGGCCCTGGGGCTCTATCGCGCCGCCGCGGCCGTGGGCCGAGGGCGCCCGAGCGCGAGCGTCCTCGACGACCCGCGCGTACTCCGGAGCCCGGCGGACCCCTACCGCATCGGCCGCCCCTACTGGAACCGGGGCGAGGGCCTCGTGGAGCTCCCCATCGCGGTGACCCGAGGTCTTCGCCTGCCCTTCATCGGGACGAGCGTGGCGCTGGCCGGCGCGCGCGGGGCCGCGGCCCTCGCAACCATGATGCGCGGGCGCCCCTTCGCCAACCTGGAGCTCCACGGCATCGACCTGGCCGACGCGGACGCCGACGGCCTCGCGTCGCTGAGGCCCCACCAGCCGGATCTGCGGCGTTCCGCCGCCGAGAAGGAGTCCGCGCTCCGGAGCGCCGTCGGCCAGCTCCGGGCCGCGGGACGACGCTTCGTGACGCTCCGCGAAGCGGCCGAGACCTTCGCCTGAACCTCTGCTAGGCCCCAGCCATGCCGTGGCGGAAAATGAAGCTCCGGGGCGCGACGGTGTTCGCGCGTTGCGACGCGGGCGGAGCGCTGGTCGAGGACGGGGGCCGCGTCGAGATCCGCTACAAGCCGAAGGACGGGCGCGCCTACGCCGCCGGCGCGCGCAACCTGTCGCCGGCCCAGGACGACGAGGTCTTCCCCGATGCCCACTGCGGCGACGCCGAGCGCGTGGCGGCGAAGGGGCACGGGGCCTCGA
>JBCCAW010000421.1:0-5340 GCA_039814655.1 Myxococcota bacterium
CCGAGCACCTGGAAGAGCTGCGGGTCGCTCGTGGTGTTCCGGTTCGCGTAGCTCTGGAGTGAGGCGAAGACCTCCAGGTAGTCCCAGACCGTCCAGCTCAGCGAGAAGCTCCCGCCGGTGTGCTCGGTCACGTCTCCCGGCGCGAGAAAGTTCTCCGTGCGGAAGTACTCGAAGCCAAGCTGGAGCCGGAAGCTGCCCACGGGCCCGGAGCTCGCGTCGACCACGTGCCAGCCGCCGGTGGAGCCGAGGTAGGTGTTGTGCGCCAGGAAGAGGCGGTCGCGGCGCGCCGCGTCCTCTTCGCCGGGCACGCTGCGCCGCTCACCCGCGGCGTCGTCGTCGATGAAGGGGTCCGCGTCCTCCACCGGCTCGGCGGCGGCGAAGGGGTCCTCCTCCTCGGGCGCGTCGAAGTCCTCCGCGAAGGGGTCGTCCTCTTCGGGCTCCGGAGCGGGCGCAGGGGCCGGCTCCGGCGCTGGGGCGGGATCCGGCGCCGGGGCAGGCGCGGAGAACTCGTCCTCGAACTCGTCGTCGAACTGAGCCGCGGCCTGGGCCGGGTGGAAGGTGAGCTGAAGGAAGGCGGCTGCAAGGCCGAAGCGAACGAGCCGAAGCATGAGTGAGTGAGCTCCTCGAGGTTCCCGCGCGTGCGGGCAAGGTCCGGTGTCCATACCGGATCGCCCTCCGCAGGTCCACGGAAGCGCGTCCACACCGCCTCTTCGATGGCCGGCGGCGAGCAGCCCGGTCACGGTGGCCCTTGGCGACACGACCCATGCAGTGGAGGGCCTCCCGCCCGGCGGCTCAGCCTCGGCAGGGCTGGGACGAAGCGCATTCCTTGGCCGCCGCGCGGCACCTCCGCGTGGACCGGGCGATCGCGGTCCCGGCGAAGACCGTGAGGTCTCTCAGCGAGCTGCGACGCGAAGCACGACGCGGCCCGCCGGCGGAACGACGACCTGCGTGGGAGCCGGGGCCTCTCCTTGCCGGGGCTCGAAGCGAGCCGTGTAGCGGCCGCCGGGCACGCCTTGGATGCGGCACTCGCCCTCCTCGGTCGTGCAGGAATGCGGCGCCTGTCCCTCCGGGCCTTCGAGGACGACGCGCCCGTCCACCGGCGTCCCGTCGGGCGCGCGGACCTGAACGACCACGAGTGCGTCCGCATGGACGAGCGCCGCGGGGACGAGAACGAGGGCGAAGGCGAGGGCAGCGTGAAGGAGTGTCTGCATGGGAGGCCGTGCGCAGCGGACGCGCGAGCGCCGCACTGCATTCATCGTCGCCGGATGGATCCTGGCCGGCTCGACGGGGCGAGGTGAGCGGCCGGGGTCGTCGGCGAGGCGACGGCGTGCGCGGGTCACGGCGCATCCTCCGCTTCGCCGAACTCGAGGTCGACATCCACCGGCGTCGGGTCCTCCCGCGGCGGCTCGCCGGCGGACGCCGGGGCCTCCGCGGGCGCGGTGGCCTCGAGGCCAGCGTCGACCGGGACGAGCGAAGGCGTCGGCATGGCCTCCCCGGGCCGCGGCGCGGGAGCGACGCGCTCCTCCGGGGCCAGCTCGGGAAAGGGCGGAGCGCTCGGCGTCGGAAGGGGCCCGGCCGCGTACGTAAAGGCCCCGGTGGACGGGGCCGGCGCGGGCGCCGCGGCGGCGACGGGAGCCCAGGCCGGCGGGAACATCGGGCGGCGCAGGACGCCGTCACTCAGCGCCGGGCCCCGGGCCGCGGGCTCCGCGGAGCCGACCTCCGCGGCCTGAGCCGGAAGTCCCGGTACTTCGGGCTTCGTCGCCGGGGGCTCCTCCGCAGGTTCCAGGTCCATCGCGAGGTCATCGCCCGCGAGGTCTTCGCCCGCGAGGTCATCGCCCGCGAGGTCATCGCCCGCGAGGTTCGCCGCGTGCGCCTCGGCGGGCTGTGCGCCGCGCGCGAGGAGGATGGACTCGACGATCACCTCCGAGCGCGCGTCGTAGGCGATGGCCTCCAGCACGATGTCGAAGCGGGTCTCGGCGGCCCGCTCCTCGCCGCCGTCGACGGCCACGGCGACCTGGCCGGTGCCTTCGAGGGCCGGGTTCCCGTCGAGAAGATAGACGGCGAAGGGGACGCGCTCGCCTTCTGCATAGGCCTGCGGGCCATAGAGGATCAGCCGGTCATCCTCGATGCGGTCCGCGAGGCCCTCGGAGAGCTGCGCGATGTCCTCGAAGTGCGTGGGGACCTGGAGAAGCTCGCTCATGGTTCGTCGTCCGCGCCTTCGAGAGGCTCCGTCTCCATCTCGCCGGTCCGGGACGCGGCGAGGAGTCGTTCGACCCGGGCTTCGGCCGCGTCGAGCTGCCGGGCACCTTCACGCACCAGGCGAATACCCTCCTCGAACATGGCGAGGGAGCGCTCGAGGGGCTGGTCGCCTTCCTCGAGGTTCGCCACGACGTCTTCGAGGCGGCCCACCACCTCCTCGAAGGAGCGGGGGTCCTCGCCTGCGGCGCTGGTCTCCGGGTCGCTCATGAGCGGCAGGGGCGACGATGCCGCAGCTCGCGCCACGAAATCAATCGGCTTGACCCACGCCGACGCGGACTTCGGCGAGCCCGGCGGGCAGGTTCGGGAGGAACACCTCGCCCGAGGGCAACGCCCGGAGTCGGCGCCAGCGGCCGTCCGGCGTGCCGACGTCCACCAGGAGGCCGCGGGCCGGGGCGCGGCGCTCGATGCGAAAGCGCAACACCTCGCGGCCCGAAGGCCAGGGCTGAAGCACGCCGGCCGCCGCGCTCCGGAGCGCGTCGCGGACGGGGCCGAGGGCTTCCACCCGGGACCTCCGGCCCGACGCGAGGCGCGCCTCCGCATCGAGGGGCAGCGCGGCGAGGGCCCGGGCACAGGCGAGGCGGACCTCTGGCTTCTCCGCCTCGTCGTCGAGGCGCGCGAAGAGCGTCGAGACCGCCCGAAGATCGCCGCGCAGGGAGAGCGCGCGCGCCGCCACGCTGCGTAGCCGGGGCGAAGGGGCGATGAGGAGGCGACGAAGCGCGCCGGCAATCGCCCGGGCCTCGGCGCCGGTCGCCAGCCGCGCGCGGGCCGCGAGCTCGGCTCCCTCCGCGGCCAGCGCCTCGACGGAGAGCAGGCGGAGCACCTCCCGGGTCGGCGCCCGACCGCCCGCCGCCAGGAGCGCATCGGCCAGGCGCCGGCGCGTCTCCGGATCCCGTTCCTTCCGGAGCGCCTCGCGGATTGCAGCCCGACGCCGCGGAGCGCCGAGGAGCATCAGGTCGTGGGCCGCGGCCGCGCGGAGATCGACGTCGTCCGCCCGGAGCTCGCCCGTGAGGCTGGCCTCGAGCGCGCGGTCGCCGGCGAGGGCCCGAAGGCGACGCAGACGAGCGCGGGTCGCGAGGGCCGTGGCCGCCACATGGCGCCGGCGCAAAAGGTCCCGGGCGCGCGCGACCGTCGACCGCCCGAGCGCGTCGCCCCAAGCGCGAATCGCGACGGCCAGACCCCGCTCGGCCTCGCGCGCGGCGCCTTGGCCCTTTTCCGCGACCTCCAGGAGCACGCCGACCCCCTGGCCTCCGGCGATCTCCGCCAGCGCGCCCGCCGCCTCCGCGCCGAGCGTTCCTTCTTCGAGCAGGCCGTAGAGCACAGCCAGCAAGGGCGTCGAGGGCTCGTCCAGCGCCAGCTCGCTCGCGGCACGCACGCGCACGCCGTCCGTGCCGGTCACCCAGGCCTGGACGCGCGCCGCGCCGCGCTCCGGGTCCAGACGAAGCAGCGTCTGGACCAGCGTGCGCTGCTCGGCTTGCGTGACGGACGGATCGTCCAGGCGAGCCTCGAGGCGGGGCGCGTCCCGAGCGTCTCCGAGCGCTCGGAGCGCTTCGAAGGCGGCCTGCTGCACCCGCGCGTCGGCGTCGGAGAGGCGCGCTCGTACGGCGTCGGCGCCGCGGGAATCGCCGAGGTCCGCGAGCGCGCCCAAGGCGGCGATCCGGAGCGCCGCCGTGGGCAACGCGCTTGCGCTCGCCAGCAGGGGGACCGAGCTGGCGTCTCCCAGCTCGCCGAGGAGCTGGAGGACGCGGACGCTCGGCGCCTCAGCGAGCCGCATCTCGAGGGCGGCGACCGCCGCCGGTCCCGCGCGCCTCAGCCCGCGAACCGCCGCGGGAGCGAGGTCCTCCCGGGAGAGCGCGCCGACGAGGCCCGCGACGGATTCCGGCGTGGCCAGCGCGCCGAGCGCCTCGGCGAGGGCCCGGGAGTCCGCGCGCTGGGCGTTCTCGAAGGCGCGCAGCAGCGCCTCGTCCGTTGCCGGGTCGCCGTGCCAGGCCAGGGTGGTGGCGATGACCGCGCGCACCGACGGGGTCCCCTCCGAGGCCAGGGCCTCGAGGAGCGCGGCCCGGGCTTCGGGACCGGCGCCTTCCCGGCGAAGGGCGCGCGCCGCCGTCCTTCGCGCGGCATCGTCCGGACCGACCAAGGCCGCGGCGTGGCGCGGGCCCGGCAGGCGCATGCGCCAGCTCTGCTGCGCGGCGGCGGTCGTGACGCCGAGGGACATCATGCACGCGAGCAGCCACGTCCCTACGGGCTGGCGGAGGATCCGGCCGCAGGCGGAGCCAATGACGGAGCACCGGGTCACGCCGCTACTCTACCCTCGCCCGGGCCAAGGGAGCCCACGGGACGCTAGGGGCCGGGGCCCGCAGCCCCCGGCTCGCCTGACGAGAGCACCGTGCTACGGGACCTCCCGATGCGTAGCGTGGTCACGCCGGGCAACTTCGACGGCGTCCATCGGGGCCACCAGGCCCTCGTCGCCCGGGCCAAAGCCCGCGCCTCCGAGCGCAGCGCCCGCGCCGTCGCGCTCTTCTTCGACCCGCACCCGCGGGCCTTCTTCGCGCGTGACGCGGCGGCTCCGCTGCTGACGACTCCCGCGCGCCGCGCGGAGCTCCTCGAGGGCCGCGGCGCCGACCACGTGGACGTACGCACCTTCGACGCGGCCTTTGCGGCGTTGACGCCGGAAGCCTTCGCGGAAGAGGTGCTGGTGCGTGCGCACAGGGCCGCGGCCGTGGTCGTCGGTCCGGACTTTCGCTTCGGTCACCGGCGCGCCGGCGACGTGGAGTTGCTGCGCCGCCTCGGACGAACGCACGGCTTCGAGGTGGAGACCGTGGATCCCGTGGAGGCCGAAGGTGCCGTGGTGTCGTCGACGCGCGTGCGAGGCTGCCTCGCCGAAGGCGACGTGGCCGAGGCCGCGGCGCTACTCGGCCGCGTGCACGACGTCGCCGGCGAAGTCCGTCGCGGCGACCAGCGCGGTCGTACGCTGGGCTTCCCCACGGCGAACCTGGACCTGGGCCGTGGCGCCGGGAGCGTGGGTGGGCTGCCACCGGCGGACGGGGTCTACGCCGTGGTCGCCCGGCGCGTGGGCCCGGGCGG
>JBCCAW010000164.1:0-10752 GCA_039814655.1 Myxococcota bacterium
CTGCGCCGCCGATCGATGCTCGACGTAGGTCACGGAGGCGACCAGCACGAGGAAGACTCCTGAGGACAGGCGACGCACTTCGCAAGCGTAGTACGCCCACCGGAGGCTGCGCCGCTACGCGCACGGGTTTCCCGGGGCCGCGGCGCTTGGATGGCGTCCGCCCGCGAGGCGGCCGGAGAAAGCCGTTCCAGTCCGACACCCGTCCGTCATCGGATCGTCAAAGAACGAGTCCACACGAAAGGCGCATCGGCGACCCGGGAGAGGCGCCGCGCGAAAGGACGACCTCATGCGTGGACCGTGGATGGCAGCAGCGTGGATGAAGTGGATGACCGTGGGCGCGCTCGCGCTCGCCGTCGCGTGCGGTGAGGACGGGGCCGCTGGCCCGGCGGGCCCCCAGGGCCCCGCCGGCGATCCGGGCGCGGACGGCACGAACGGGACGAACGGGACCGACGGTGCCGACGGCATGGACGGTGCCGACGGCATGGACGGAACCGACGGCATGGACGGAACCGACGGCATGGACGGAACCGACGGCATGGACGGGCGCGACGGCATTAACGCCGGCGCGGCCGTGTCCCTGAGCCCGCTCGGTCGCTTCCAGACCAACGTCTTCGACGACGGGGGCGCCGAGATCGTGGTCTTCGACGCGGCGACGGATCGCGCGTTCATCATCAACGCAGCTGACGGCAACGTGACCATCCTCGACATGACGGATCCGACGACGCCCACGTCCATCGGGACGCTGGACGCCGCCACGGACGCCGCCACGGCGACGACGAGCACCCTCGATGCGGCGAACAGCATCGCCGTGGCTAGCGGCGTGGTGGCCGTGGCCGTGGCCGCGGACCCGAACACGGACCCGGGCGTGGTGGCCTTCTACAACGCCGCGACGGACGCCTTCCTCGGCGCGGTCGAGGTCGGCGCGAACCCGGACAACGTCATCTTCACGCCGGACGGGGCCACGCTCCTCGTCGCCAACGAAGGCGAGACCATCGGCCTCGCCTCGCCCGCCGCCGGCATCACGGACCCGGAGGGCAGCGTATCGGTGATCGACGTCCCCGCCGCGGGCGGCGACTTCAGCAGCCTCACGGTCAACACCGCGGACTTCACGGCGTTCAACGACGACCGCGCGGAGCTTGCCGCCCTGGGCGTTCGCTACCCGAACTCGGGCATCGGCGCCGTGGAGGGCCTGGGCTACGTGAGCACCGTCGCGCAGGAGCTCGAGCCCGAGTACATCACGACGGACGGCGAGATCGCCTGGGTCTCCTTGCAGGAGAACAACGCCCTCGCAGTGGTGGACGTGGCCACGGCGACGACGGTGGCCATTCTCCCCCTCGGCCTCAAGGACCACTCGGCCGTGGGCGCAGGCCTCGACGGGTCCGACCGGGACGGCATCGACGGCGACGCCGCGGTGAACATCCGGCCCTGGCCGGTGTTCGGCATGTACCAGCCGGACACCATCGTCAGCTACGTGACCAACAACCGGCGCTACCTCGTGACGGCGAACGAGGGCGACGGGCGCACCCTCGAATTCGACGACGGCGAGGAGATCGAGGACGAGGAGCGCATCGAGGACCTCTCCCTCGACCCGACGGTCTTCCCGGACGCCGCGATCCTGCAGAGCGACGAAGGCATCGGCCGCCTCGCCGCCTCGCGCATCGACGGCGACGTCGACGACGACGGCGACCTGGACGTGCTCTGGGTCTACGGCTCGCGCTCCTTCTCCATCTGGGACGCGGCCACCGGCGACCTCGTCTTCGACAGCGGGCACGACTTCGAGGTCATCACGGCGAACCTCTTCGGCACGGACTTCAACAACGACAACACCGAGGGCGACGCCGACAGCCGATCCGACGCCAAGGGCCCGGAGCCCGAGGCCGTCGCCGTGGGCCAGGTGGGTGACCGCTTCTACGCCTTCGTGGGTCTCGAGCGCATGGGCGGCATCATGGTTTACGACGTGACCGTTCCGGCCGCGACGACCTTCGTCGAGTACATCGAGGGCTTCGCGGCCCGTGACCTGAGCCTGGACGAGGACGAGCTTCAGGCCGTGGTCGAAGCCGGCGGCGCGGCGGTCCCGGACCTGGGTCCCGAGAGCATCGTCTTCGTGCCCGCGGCGGACAGCACCGCGGCCAGCGGCAACCCCATGCTGCTCGTGGGCAACGAGGTGAGCGGCACGGTCAGCGTCTACGAGATCGCGCCCGTCGCCGCGCCCTGACGCGCGAGGCCTGAACGACGCCCGCTTCCGAGCCGGAGGCGGGCGTCGTCGCGTGTTGCAGCCGTCCGCGATCGGGGAAGGCTCCGCCGGCCGGCCCGAGATGTGCACTGGCGTAGACTGGTGACGGTGACGAGTCTGGATCCGCGGAGCGCGACCCCCGGCGAGAGGCCCTGGCGGTGGCTGCTCCTGGCCGCCGTGGGGGCGGTGGCGCTGCTCGCGAGCCAGGCCGTCGCCTGGCGGAGCCTCCGCCGGGCCGTCGACGCGGCGCACCGCAGCGAGGCCGAAGTCATGCTCGCGCGCTTTCGCGAGGCGATGGAGAACGAGGGCTCGCCCTCCGATCTCATCGAGGGCTTCTTCGCGGACCAAGAGCCCGAGGGCCTCGTCTTCGCGCGCGTGCGCGGCGCGGACGGCGCGCTCGAGATCGGCGAGGCGCCGGGCGGCGAACCGCTCCGGTCCACGGAGGGCGAGGCGCAAGTTGCCGTGACCGGCGAGCTGGTGCGCGCGCGCTGGACGCCCCCGCCGCTGCCCCCGCCTCCCGGGGCCAGGCGCAGCAAGGGTCCGGGCCCCGTTCGTGGCGCGCTCCCGCGACCCAGCGGCCGGCCGCCACCGCCCTTCCCGCCGGGCGAGCGCGGGCACGCTTCTCCGGGGCGAGCGGGCGGCCTCGGTGGTCCGCCCGCGCCGCGTTTGCCGCGGTCGCTGGAGGTGGCCTTTCGGCCGCAGCTCGGCCCCGTGCTCGAGCGCGACGCCCGGACCGGGCTGCTGGCCTCGCTGGCCGGCGCGGCCTTCTTGGTGCTCTTGGCCTTCGCGCTCACCCGGGCCCAGCGCGAGCGCGAGGAGGCCGCCGCGCGCGCCGCCAAGGACCGGCAGCTCGCGGCCCTCGGCGAGATGACGGCCGTGTTGGCCCACGAGATCCGGAACCCGCTCGCGTCCTTGAAGGGCCATGCGCAGCTGCTTCAGGAACGCCTGGAGGGCCCTTCCCGCGACAAAGCCGGGCGCGTCGTGGCCGACGCCGTGCGCCTCGAGACGCTCACGCGCCAGCTCCTCGCCTTCGTGCGTACGGGGACCGTGAGCGCCGCGCCCGTGGACCTCGGCGCGTTGGTCACTAGCGTGGCCGACGCCCTCGACGCGACGGTGGCCCTCGAAGGGTCCGCGAAGGCCCATGCGGACCCGGCGCTGCTGCGCCAGGCACTCACGAACGTGGTCTCCAACGCCGTGGCCGCGGGCGGACCGGTCTCCGTCGTCCTTCGCCGGGACGCCCGGCTCGTGCGCATCGAGGTGCTAGACCGGGGCCCGGGCTTGCCCGAGGACGTGACCCGTCTCTTCGAGCCCTTTCACACGACCCGTGCCCAGGGCACGGGGCTGGGCCTGGCCATCACCAAGCGGGTGATGGAAGCGCACGCCGGGTGGATCGAGGCTTCGAACCGCGAGGGTGGCGGCGCGCGCTTCTGCCTCGTGCTCCCGGAGGGTCGCTGATGGCGCGTTTGCTAGTAGTGGATGACGACGAGGGGGTTCGGCGCTTCGTGGCCGAGGCCCTGGAGACCGGCGCGCACCAGGTGGCGGACGCGGCGAGCGGCGAAGAGGCGCTCCGCCTCGCGAAGCGCGAGGCCTTCGACGTGGTCTTCACGGATCTGAAGATGCCGGGTATGGGCGGCCAGCAGCTGCTCCGGCGCCTCCGCGCCGAACACCCGGAGACGGAGGTCGTCGTGCTCACGGCGCACGGCGACGTCGCCACGGCCGTGGCCTGCATGCGCGCCGGCGCCTTCGACTTTCTCGAAAAGCCCGTGGGCAGCCTCGAGCAGCTTCGGGCCCTCGCGGCGCGCGCCGCCGAGCACCGGGCGCTTCGCCTCACCGCCGAACGCGCCACGCGCGAGCAGCCCGGCGAGGAGCGCCTGACCTACGGCGCGCCGGCCATGGCGCCGGTGGTGGAGGAGCTTGCCCGCGTCGCCCGGACGGAGGCGACGGTGCTGCTCCGCGGCGAGAGCGGCACGGGCAAGGAGGTCGCGGCGCGGGAGATTCACCGCCGGAGTCGCCGGGCCCGCAAGGCCTTCGTGGCCGTCAACGCCTCCATGCTCGCGTCGGACCTCGCCATGAGCGAGCTCTTTGGCCACGAAAAAGGGGCCTTCACCGGGGCCTCGGCCCGGCGCCGCGGCCGCATCGAGCTCGCCGAAGGCGGCACGTTTTTTCTCGATGAGGTGGGCGAGCTCGAGCCGAAGACGCAGGCGAAGCTGCTGCGCGTGCTTCAGGAGCGCACCTTCGAACGCGTGGGGGGCGCCCAGACGCTCCACGCGGACGTGCGCTGGGTCGCGGCGACGAACCGGGACCTGCACGCGATGATCCGCGAAGGGAGCTTTCGCGAGGACCTCTACCACCGGCTGGCCGTGTTCCCCGTGGAGCTTCCGCCGCTGCGGGCGCGGCGCGAAGACATCGACGGTCTCGCCCGGCGCCTCCTCGTGCACGTGGGCGCGGAGCTCGGGCGCCCGCGGCTGACGCTCGCTCCCGAAGCGCTGGCGCAGCTTCGCGCCGCGCCCTGGCCGGGCAACATTCGCGAGCTCCGCAACACGCTCGAGCGCGCGGCGATCCTGAGCGATGGCGACCGCATCGAGGCGGCGGCGCTCCGCTTCGACGGAGCCGGCGTTGTCGTCGCCATCGACGCAGAAGCGCCCCGGGAGACCCTCGCGGCCATGGAAGAGCGCGCCATTCGGGCGGCGCTGGCGGCCAGCGACGGCAACCGAAAGGAGGCCGCCGCGAGCCTCGGCATCGCCGTGCGTACCCTCTACGACAAACTGCGCCGGCTGGACGGGGAATGAGCATGTTCCGCAAAAACAGACCGGCGAAATCCGCCGATGGACTGCAAGTCTCGCCGTCGCCCGGGCGGGCAGGGTGGTGCGCCTCGGTGCTCTTGGCGGTCGCGGCCTGTTCGGGAAACGACGCGGGCGGACCCGACGGAGCGGCGGAGGACCTCGGCGAGCAGGACCTCTTCCGCGAGGATTCGGCCATGGGCGACGCCGGGGAGGCGCCGCCCGACGTGGGGGTCGACGGCGGGCGCCCGCTGCTGCGCAACGTGCTCCTGCTCATCGCCGACGACCTCGGCCTCGACGCCTCAGCCCAATATGACGTCAGCGAGGACCTGCCCGAGACGCCGACCTTGGACGGCCTCGCCCGTGAGGGCCTCGTCTTCGACAACGCCTGGGCCACCCCGGCGTGCACCACGACGCGAGGGACGCTCATCACCGGGCGCCATGGCATCCACAGCGGCGTCGACCGCGTGCCCGACACGCTGGACGACGCCGTGCCTACGCTCCACCGGCAGCTCGGCGCGACGACGGACGTCCGCACGGCCGTGATCGGAAAGTGGCATCTGACGCGCGACGGATCGGACCTCGGGGCGCCGCTCCGAGCGGGCGCGGACCACTACGCCGGCACCTTCGAGGGCGTGCTCGACAGCTACACGGATTGGACGCTCACGACGGAGGGGCGTCAGGAGCGCCGGACGGCCTACCACACCTCGGCGATGACCGACCTGGCCCTGGACTGGATCGCGGCGCAGGAGCAGCCGTGGTTTCTTTGGCTGGCCTTCGTCGCGCCGCACTCGCCCTTTCACCTTCCGCCGGCGGAGCTCCACGAGCGCGGGCTTTCGGGAACCGCGGCGGACATCGCCGACGACCCGCGGCCCTACTACCTGGCGGCCATCGAGGCCATGGACCGGGAGATCGGGCGGCTGCTCGCCACCCTTGCCCCGGAGGTGCGCGACGAGACGCTGATCGTGTTCGTGGGCGACAACGGGAGTCCCGCGCGGGCCGTCTCGGAGTTTCAGCGCCGGCGGGCGAAGGGCTCGCTCTACGAGGGAGGCGTACGCGTTCCTCTCGTGGTCTCCGGCGCCGGCGTGACCCGCCGCGGCGAGCGCGAGGCCGGGCTGGTGCACACCGTGGACGTCGCCCCGACGCTGCTCGAGATCCTGGGCGCGCCGCCCATGGACGGCGTAGACGGGGAGAGCTTCGCGCCGGCGCTTACGGCCTCGGGCGCCACGCCGCGGGCGCTGAACTACACGGAGTTCGTGAGCGCCGAGGAGACCGGCTGGGCCGTCCGCGACGCGCGCTACAAGCTCATCGTGCGCGACGACGGGAGCGAGGAGCTCTTCGACGTCGCGGCGGACCTCTTCGAACGCACGGACCTGGCCGGCGAGGCCGAGCTTGCCGCGCGTATCGACGCGCTGCGGCTCGCAGGTCTCACGCTCCGAGGCGAAAGCGAATAGCGCGGCGACGCGCCGGGAGACTCTCATGAACCATCGGCTCATCTTCTTGCTCACGTCGACGCTGGCATTGTCGTGTTCGGACGAAGCGGTGCCCCTCGACATGGCGAGCGCGGACGACGGCGCCGGCGACCTCGGCAGCGATGAGGGAGCACCCGCGGACGACGGCGGCGCAGACGACGGCGGTGCGGACGACGGCGGTGCGGACGACGGCGGTGCGGACGACGGCGGTGCGGACGACGGCGGTGCGGATGACGGCGGCACGGGGCGCCGGGACATCCGCGGCGCGGTCTTCGCCGACCGGTCCGGCGATTGCGCGGACTACGCGGCGAGCACTCAGGCGCGCGCCGAAGACGTGCAGCGCGTGCGCGCCTTTCTCGGCCTCGTGGACGTGCTCGTCGGAGAGGAGACCTGCACGCTCGTGTCGAACGCCATCCCGAACCACGACTTCAACCAGGCTGGCGCACGCTTCAACGCGGCGGACGTGACCGAGCTCGAAGGAACGTGGGTGCTGCCAAGAGGTCCATCCTTCGCGGCGGCACCGAGCCCGCTCACGCTGAACAGCTACGACGCGGTGATGCTGAACGGCGTGGTCCTGGACCAGCTCGCGGCCGGTTGCTTTGGCGTGGGCGACGGTCGCGTGGGCTGCAACGACCTCGCGGCGCCCTACCGCTACGACCCGCTGAGCCCGGAGGCGGGCTTCTTCCCGGACGCGCACAATGCGCACACGCAACCGGACGGGCGCTACCACTATCACGGCGATCCGCTCGCCATGTACGGCGAAGCGGAAGACGGACCCTCCGGGGTCATCGGCTTCGCCGCCGACGGCTTTCCCATCTACGGTCCGTACTTCGACGACGGGACAGAGGTCCGGGAAGCGGCAAGCGGCTACACGCTGCGGACCGGCACGCGGCCCGGAGGGCCCGGGGGACGCTACGACGGGGCCTTCCGCGACGACTACGAGTTCACGAACGCGGGCGACCTCGACGAGTGCAACGGAATGACCGTGGACGGCCAATACGGCTACTACGTCACGCGTCGCTTCCCCTGGGTGGTCAGCTGCTTCCGCGGGACGCCGGATCCCTCGTTCCGAAAACGGGGCTGAGCAGCGTCTCGCACGCGGCACGGGTGATGGAGCGCGCGGCGTGCTAGCCCCCGGCCCGTGAGCCTCGTCGTCTTCGAAGACGTGTCCCTCCACCTCGGCGGCAAACGCATCGTCGAGGGGCTGGGCCTGCGCATCGCCGAGAAGGACCGCATCGGTCTCATCGGGCCGAACGGCTCGGGCAAGACGACCATGCTTCGCATGCTCGCCGGGGAGATGGCGCCGGACGGCGGGTCCATCCGCACGGTCAAGAACCTCCGCCTCGGCTACCTGCCGCAGGACGTGGGCGTCGATGGCGGACGCTCGCTCATTCGCCTCGTGCTCGACTCGGTGCCAGGCAAGGCCGACCTGGAGGCGCAGCTCACGGAAGCCGAAGCCGAGCTCGAGCGCCTGAACGCCGACCCGGACCACCCGGAGTACATCGAGCGCGTCACCGAGGTGGGCGGCCAGGTGGGTGAGCTCCACGAGCGCCTCGCGGCCTTCGAGGCCGCCTACTCGGAGCATCAGGCGCTCTCCATTCTCGCGGGCCTCGGCTTCCGGGACGGCGACGGGGAGCGGGACGTGGGCGAGTTCAGCGGCGGCTGGAAGATGCGCGCCGTGCTCGCGTCGCTGCTCTTCCAGCGCCCCGATCTCCTGCTCCTCGATGAGCCGACGAACCACCTCGACATGCCCTCCGTGGCCTGGCTGAGCGAGTTCCTCAAGGGCTACGACCGGGCCTTCGTGCTCATCAGCCACGACCGCGAGTTCCTGAACGAGCAGATCAACAAGATCATCAGCTACGAGCCCGAGGGCGTCCGCCAGTACCCGGGCAACTACGTGCGCTACAAGCGCCACCGCGCCGAGGAGCTGGAGCTCCTGCGCAACCGGCAGAAGAACCTCCAGCGCGAGCGCGAAGAAGCCGAGCGCTTCATCCGGAAGTTCCGGGCCAAGGCGACGAAGGCGCCGCAGGTGCAGTCGCGCATCAAGAAGCTCGAGAAGATGGAGATCATCGAGCTGCCGGACGAGCAGGCGACCATCAACTTCCGCTTCCCGCCGGCGGAGCGCGCCGGCAAGACCGTGCTCGAGGTGAAGGGCCTGCGAAAGGCCTACGGCGACAAGGAGGTGCTCCGCGGCGTGGATCTCCGCGTGCAGCGCGGCGAGCGCATCGCGCTCCTCGGCGTGAACGGCGCCGGCAAGACCACGCTGCTCCGGACGCTGGCCGGGGAGATCGAAGCCACCGGCGGCAGCTACGAGTTCGGCCACAAGACCAAGGTCGGCTACTACGCGCAGCATCACGCGGACACGCTCGACCGCACCCTCGACGTCTACACGTCGGTGAAGCGCGCCACGGAAGAGGCGACGCACCAGCAGGTGCGCGCGGCGCTGGGTGCCATGCTCTTCGGCGACCAGGAGATCGAAAAAAGCGTGGGCGTGCTCAGCGGCGGCGAGCGTGCCCGGGTCGCCCTGGCGCAGCTCCTCGTGGAGCCGGGCAACGTGCTGCTCATGGACGAGCCGACGAACCACCTGGACCTCGAGTCGAGCGAGCGTCTGGGCGAAGCGCTCGGCACCTTCGACGGCACGCTGCTCTTCGTCAGCCACAACAAGGCCTTCATTCGCGCGCTGGCGCAGACGCTCTGGTTCGTCGAGGACGGCCGCGTCGTCGTCTACCCGGGCACCTTCGACGACTACCTCGAGGCGCGCCGCGTGGAAGGCGGCGACGTGTCCGCGGCCGCCGGCGGCGAGGCCAAGGGCAAAGCGCGCCCGGACGGTCGCGAGGACGGCCGAGACCGGAAGGCGAAGAAGAAGGCCAAAGGCGACGCGGGCTCGGGCGCGAAGGCCGACGCCGACGCGCGGCGCCGAAAGCAAAAGAAGCTCCGCCCCCTCGAGCGCCGCTCCGGCGAGCTCGAAAAGACCATCGAGCGCATCGAACGCGCGCAGGAGGAGCGCACGGCGAAGCTCGCGGACGCCGCGCGCGACGACACGGCGGCGCTGAGCGAGGAGTTCGCGCGGGCCCAGGCCGAGCTCGAAGTGGCCATGGAGAGCTGGAGCGAGGTCCAGGAAGAGCTCGAGCGCGTCCGCGAGGGCTGAAGGCGAGCCCTGGCCAGGAGCCCGCGCGCGCCGTAGGCAGGGGCCATGGTCGAGCTGCCCGAAGGGCTCAAGAAGCCGGCGCCTCCGGTGCCACGCCGCGCCGTGCATCCGCGGGTGATGGAGCTGCCCGTGCCCGGCAACGCAGCCCAGCCCTTCGACCTGGCGCTCGTGCTCTGGGACGACCCCGGCGGCCCGGAGAAGACCCACGGTGCGCTCCGCCCGCTCGTGGAGGCCGCGCTGCTCGTCGAGCTCTCCCGCCCGGCGGCCACGCTCCCGGCAGCCGCGGTCTCGCCGGCCTCGCTGCGCTTCTTTGCCTACGCCGACGTGCCGCAGCTCGACGAGGCCGTGGCGGCCTTCGGGCTCCGGCGGGACGCCGCGCCTTCCCTCGGCGAGGCCGCGCTCCGGGCGCTCCGTGGCGAAGCCAGCGCGTCGGGACGCGAGCCGCCCGAGGCGCCGGTGGCCACCTTTACCGCGCCGGCCGCGCTCCCGGCGAAGCCGCAGGTCGCAGCCCTCGAGACGCGACTCCGCGGGAACCTCGGTGAGGCGGTCTTCGGCGCGCCGCCGGGCGGCCTCTTCGCCAAGCTGAACGAGGCGCTCGAGGCCGAAGGCGAGGCCCCGCTCCCGCCCGTGGCCGCAAGCCTGGACACGCTCGAGGCGATGCTCGCCGGGCGGCCGCCGGGGCCGCTCCGCTGGATGCCGCCGCTCTTCTTTCAGGCGCTGGCCGACGCCATCGGCGTGATCGCCGTGCAGGAGTTCGGGCAGAAGGTGCAGTGGGCCGAGTGCCAGCCGGACGACGAGGGCGTGGCGCCGCCCCCGCTCGTGCGTAGCCGGGGCGAGGGTGGGAGCTGGGAGCACGTGCCCCTCGGTCTCCATCTGCTCCGCTGGTGCGTGATGCCACTCCAGGCCGGGGAGCGGATTCCGCCGCTCTCCGAGTGGATGCTCGACCAGTTCGCGGAGCGCTGATGCCCGTTGGAGACCAGTACCTACCGGACCCGAGATACCTCGACCTCGGCGTCCTCGGCTTCGCAGACCCGGTGCAGCCCGCGGACTTTCCCGAGCGCGTCCTCCGCTTCCGGAACCAGCGCTGGGCCGAACGCGTCGGCCTCGGCGCGCTCACGC
>JBCCAW010000774.1:0-2192 GCA_039814655.1 Myxococcota bacterium
CTGGGCCCGGGACGCACGCGATGCCGTCGGTCCCGCCCGAGCCCTCGCACCAAGGTCTCCCGGGTCTCGAGGAGATCGACGACGCCCCTCCGGCCACGCCCGCTGACTCTGCACCGGGCCCTGCGCTCGGTTTCGAAGCCGCGTCGCCGGCCGCCGCCACGCCGGCGCCGCTCAGCCCCATCGTGTCCGAAGCGCCGGCGGCCGCAGCCACGGAGGGTTCGGCGCAATCGGCGCGCTTCTCCCTCCCGCCGAGTCTCACCTCACGCGTGGCGAAGCCGAGCGACCTCCCCGCGGCGCTCTCCACGCGTTGGGACGAGGTGCTCACGGCGGCGGAGCGCATGGACGTGCAGACCTACTACGACATGCTGGGGGTGAGCTCCACGGCGAGCGAGAAGGAGATCAACGCCGCCTATTTCGCGCAGGTGAAGACCTGGCACCCGGACCGGCTCCCGCAGGAGCTCGAAGCGCTGCGCGGCCACGCGGAGACGGTCTTCCACCACCTCACGGAAGCGCAGAAGACGCTGCTGGATCCACGTCTGAGCGCGCGCTACCGGAAGGCCGTTCAGGACGGGGGAGGCACACCGGCCGACGAGCGCAAACTCGCCAAGGTGCTCGATGCGGCCATGACCTTCCAAAAGGCGGAGGTGATGCTGCGGCGAAAGAACTGGGCGGAGGCCATGCCTCTCATCGACGAAGCCCTGTCGCTTCGGCCGAGCGAGCCGGACTACCTCGCCGCCAAGGCCGAGGTGCTCCTGCGGCGCAAGGGCGCGGAGGGGCTGCACCTGAAGCAGCTTCGGGAGCTGCTGATGCGCGCGCTTCAGGCCGCGCCGGACCACGAGCGGGCGCTGATGGTGAAGGCCGAGCTGGCGACACGGCGCAACGACCATACGGAGGCGATGCGCCTCTACGAGCAGGTGGCCGAACGCTACCCAAAGAACATCGACGCGGTTCGGCAGGTGCGTATCGCGCGCATGCGCAGCGGCGGCGAGCGGTCCGGCAGCCAGGACGCCGAGGACACGGGGAGCGGCCTGCTGGGCAAGCTCTTCGGCCGCAAGAAGAAATAGCCCGCGAAGGCAGACCAGCGCCGGCGCGAAGCGTCTCCGGTGGAAAGCCCCGGCGACGCTGCTCAGCGCGGAGAGCCAAAGGCGTAGAGGCGGCCATCGTCGCTACCGACGAGCAGCGTGCCGCCGGGGAGCAACACGGGGCTCGAGTCGACGTCCCCCCCGACCTCTTCGGCCCAGCGGAGCTCGCCGTGGGCCGTGAGCGCGTAGAGCGTATCGTCGTGCGCGCCGAAGTAGATGTTGCCGTCCCGGTCGACGAGGGGGCCGCTGGCCACGCCGACCTCCGTGGTGTCCGCGAAGGCCAGAGAGAAGGACCAGCGCTCCCGGCCACGGAGCGTATCGAGGCAGACGAGGCGCGGCCGCGGCCCGAAGACCCCGGCGAGCACACCGCCGTCCAGCGTGAGCCCGAGCGGCGCGCGCACCATGCCCCCGAGCTCCGCAGACCACCGGAGCGCCCCGCTGGCCGCGAGGGCGTAGACGCGGCGGTCGTCGCTGCCGAAGTAGACGGTGCCCGCCTCGTCGATGCTGGGGCTCCCGTCGGCGTCGCCTTCCGTGCGGTAGACGAAGCGCCGTGTCCCTTCGGGCGTGACGGCGTGGAGGTGGTCGTCCTGCGAGCCGACGTAGAGCGTCCCATCGGCGCCGATGGCCGGCGTGGCGAAGATCTTGGCGCCGGCCTCGTAGCGCCACGTGAGCCGGCCGTCGGCGCTGACGCGGTGGAGCCCGCTCCCGGCGGCGACGAAGAGGTCGCCGCCGGGGCCGGGCACGACGCCGGTGTCGACGTCTCCTCCCAGCGCGAGGCGCCAGCGCATCGTCCCGTCCCGCTGGAATGCGTAAAGCGCCCCCGCGTCGCTGCCGACGACCACCAGGTCGCCGCCGGTCACCGCGGCGGTCGACCACACGGGACCGCCGAGGTCCCGGCGCCAGAGCACACGCCCGTCGCGCACGGCGTGAAAGCGACCGTCGTGCGCCCCGACGTAGATGGTGCCGCTCCGGTCCGCGACGGGCTGCGCCGTGACCCGCGCGCCGAGCTCGACGGACCAGAGAAGCCGGGCTTCCGCGGGCCCGCGATGGGCGCTCCGGCCCGTGTTCCGTGGCCCGAGGCGAACGGTCCTGGGCGGCGCGGCCTGCGGC
>JBCCAW010000242.1:0-8448 GCA_039814655.1 Myxococcota bacterium
CCCTCCCCGGCCCCCGCCGCGGCGCCGGAACCGGAACCGGCGCCGCCACCGGTTCCGGCTCCGGATCCGGACCCGGACCCGGCACCGGAACCGGACCCCGAACCGGAGACGGAAACGGAGACGGACACGGAGACGGAGGCGGAGACGGAGACCCATGAGCCCGCGAACGCACGCGTCCGGACGACCGCGCCTTCCGGTCCCCACCGGAGACGCCGACGCGCGCTTCGAGGTGCCCGGGGTCGTCGACGTGGTCGAGACGCTGCGGCTTCTCCGCATCGGCACGCACGACCCGACCTTTCGCTTCGAGGCCGGTCGCGTGTGGCACGCGACGCGCACGCCCGAGGGCGCGGCCACGCTCGTCGTCCAGGCCGGAAAAGCACCGGGCACGGCCCGCGCACGAGCCTGGGGCCCGGGGGCCTCGTGGGTCGTAGGCGAAGCGCCTCGCGTGCTTGGCGTCGGCGACGCCCCGGAGACCTTCGACCCGGGCGCCGGCTCCTCCCGCGCCGCGACCAAACTCCGGCGCCTCCACGAGCGCCACCCGGGCCTCCGCGTCGGTTTCGGCACGAGCGTGTTCGAGACGCTCGTCACCGTCATCTACCAGCAGCGCGTCACCTGGAAGGACGCCACCTTCGCCCACGGGGAGCTCGTGAAGCGCTACGGCGACCCGGCGCCGGGCCCTGCGGGCCTTCGCTTGCCGCCTTCCGCCGCCCGCTTCGCACGGCTCGGCTACGCCGATTACCACCCGGCCGGCGTCGAGCGGAAACGCGCGGAGACCATTCGCCGCTGCGCCAAGCAAGCCGAGCGCATCGACGCGCTCCGCGACCGCCCGCTCGCCGAAGCCCGCGCCGCGCTGGCGGCTCTCCCGGGCGTGGGACCGTGGACCGTCGACATGGTCGCCGGCCTGGCCCTCGGCGACGCCGACGCGCTCCCGGAAGGCGACTACCACCTCCCCAACGTCATCGCCTGGGTCATGGAGGGCGTCGCGCGCTCGGACGACGCGCGCATGCTCGAGCTCCTCGCTCCCTTTGCCGGCCACCGCTGGCGCGTCGTTCGCCTGCTCATGGCCGGCAACGTCGGCGCCCCACGCTTCGGCCCGCGCCTTAGCCGCTCGCGCTGGGCCCAGCTCGGCCACTGAGCCCTGGTCAGTCGAAGACCGACTCGGCGCCCTCGGTCCCAACGGCCAGCAGCTCGAGCTGGTGGCCGGCGCCGCGGGCCGACGGCTGGCCGTTCTCCCCGCGGCCCGTGAAGCGCACCATGCCCGTGAGCGGAACCGCCGGGTGCAGCCACACGTCCGCCGTGAGCGTCACGCCCTGGTAGCTCATCTCCCGCTGCGCCTTCACGCTCCCCTCGAAGGTGCCCGCCGGGACCTCCACGGACGCGCGCTCGTCCCCCGCGAGGGACGCCGGGAAGAGCATGCCGAGCCACTGCTGGAGCATGGGCTCGAAGGTCGCCAGCAAGCTCTCGGCAACGCGCTCCACCCCGCGCTGGTTCTTGAACGCGAGGCCCACGAGCCGATGGCCGGCGGGACCGTCGTTCGGGACCACCTCGATTCGCACGTGCTGCGTCCCTTCGTCGCGATGGTCCGTGACCTCGACGGCCAGCACCTCACCCTCGCGGCCCACCAGCCGGTACTCGGTGAAGGAGCGGCCGCCGGCCCGCCAGTCCAAGCGGTAGCGCACCCAGCTCCCCACCCGGGCCACGGGCGCCGCCGCGTCGTCCTCCGGCGCCGCGTGCGTGCCCGGTGTGCTCGGCGCGGGCAGCGGAGGCGGCGCGTCGGCGGAACGCTCCCTGGGAGCTTCGGGCCCCGGCGACGGGACCCCTGGGGCCGGCTCCGGGGCCGGCTCCGGCGCCGGAGCCTCGCGAGCGACATTTACCACCTCGACCGTCTCCACCTCCTCCGGGCCGTCCGTCGAGGAGCAAGCGAGCAGGAGCGTGAGCAGCAGGGCGGGGCGTCGCATGAAGGCCAGGTACCAGCCGCGCCGCGCCGCGCAAGGGTGCGAATCGGCGCGCCGGCCGCTACAACCACCGGGTGAAGCACCTCCCCTGGCTCGCCGTCCTGCTCCTCGCGACGGCCTGTGACGGCAGCGACGCGGCCGACGCCGCCGACGCTGCGACGGACGCCCGCGTGGAGCCCAAGGACGGAGCCGCGCTCCTCCCGGCCCGCACGGAGACGCGGGCCGCCTGCCGCGACCGGACGCCCGAGCGCCGCCCCTTCTTCGGCGACCTGCACGTGCACACGCGCTACTCCTTCGACGCCGCGGCCTACGACGTGCGCACGGGCCCCTCGGACGCCTACCGCTTCGCCCGGGGCGAAGCCATCGACCTGCCGCCCTACGACGAGGCCGGCAACGCCACGCGCACGGTGCAGCTGAGCCGGCCCCTCGACTTCGCCGCGGTCACGGACCACGCGGTGCTCCTCGGGCCCACGACCATCTGCACGGATCCGACCTCGCCGGGCTACACGTCCGCCACCTGCCAGCAGTACCAGGCCGCCGACGCGGAGAACGCGGACTTCGGGCGCGACTTCACGCTGGCGCTCACCGTGGGCTCGAACACGGGCGTGTGCGTGCGCGACCAGGCCCTCTGCAACGAAGCGCTCTGCGACTCCTGGGAAGACACGGTCAACGCCGCCGAGGCCTTCTACGACCGGAGCGAAGACTGCGCGTTCACCACCTTCATCGGCTACGAATGGACCGGCACCGCGGGCGTGGGCCAGTCCATTCACCGGAACGTGCTCTTCCGGAACACGACGGTGCCCGAGGCCCCCTTCAGCTTCCTCACGCACGGCACGCCGGAGGCGCTCTGGGATGCGCTCGAGGCCGTCTGCCTCGAGGACGAGACCTGCGACGTGCTCGCCATCCCACACAACTCGAACCAGGCCGTGGGCGAGATGTTCAACCCCATCACGGAGAGCGGCGAAGCCTACGACGCCGCCTTCAGCGCCCGGCGCCAGGCCCTCGAGCCGCTGGTCGAGATCTACCAGCACAAAGGCTCCTCGGAGTGCGTCACGGGCATCGCCGACCCGCTCGCGAGCGAAGACGAGCTCTGCGCCTTCGAGTCCTTCTACGAAAACCTCTGCGAGGACCCGGACAACCCCACGGAGGGCTGCACGAACCTCTGCGATCCGAGCGCCATCAGCTTCATCGACGGCTGCATCGCGCCCACGGACTACGTGCGCGGCGTGCTTCGGCGGGGCCTGCAGCAGCGGCGGGCCACCGGCGCCAACCCCTTCGAGCTCGGCTTCATCGGCTCCTCGGACACGCACAACTCCACGCCCGGCGCCGTCGCGGAGGCCGGCTGGCAGGGTCATGTGGGCAACACGGACGACACAGGCGAGGAGCGCGTCGACCGGCCCGGCGAGGGCATCACGCTCAGCCAGCGGACCTCGTCCCCGGGCGGACTCGCCGTCGTGTGGGCTGAGGAGAACACCCGGGACGCGCTCTTCGACGCCATGCGCCGCCGGGAGACCTACGCCACGAGCGGCCCGCGCCACGTGGTGCGCTTCTTCGGCGGCGTTGGAATCCCCGAAGACAGCTGCATGGACTTCGACGTCGCCGCCCTCGACCGCGCCGGTGTCCCCATGGGGGGCACGCTCGAAGGCGGCGAGACGGCGCCGACCTTCGTGGTCTCGGCGCTCCAGGACGCGCTCGGCGCGCCGCTGCAGCGCATTCAACTCATCAAGGGCTGGGTCGAGGCGTCCGGCGAGACCTTCGAGCGCGTCTTCGACATCGCCGGAGACCCCGCGAACGGCGCCTCCGTGGACCTGGCGACGTGCACGGCTCGCGGGGACGGCGCCGCCAGCCTCTGCGGCACCTGGACGGACCCGGACTTCGACCCGGCCGAGCCGGCCTTCTACTACGCGCGCGTCCTCGAGAACCCGACCTGCCGCTGGACCCAGCGCCTATGCCTGAGCGAAGGCGCTGACTGCACGACCCTCGACCCGGAGGCGCAGCTCTTCGACGTGTGCTGCGAGGACACCACGCCGCCCACGGTGCAAGAGCGCTCCTGGACGAGCCCCATCTTCTACGTGCCGTGAGCTTCTACGTGCCCTGAGCTTCTACGTGCCCTGAGCTCCAACGCCGGCCGGACCGCGACGCCGCGCTGGGGCCCGCACCTCAGGCGCAGACGTCGTGCGAAGGGCGCTGAACCACGCCCAGGGCCACCGCCGCCGCGCTCGCGAGCGTGTCCGCGCAGGCGCCGGCCTGAAGCATCAGGCCGAGCCCGTTGAGCGTCGCCGTGAGATGGCGGGCCACGGCCCGCACGTCGCAGG
This sequence comes from Myxococcota bacterium, assembly GCA_039814655.1. Lineage (GTDB taxonomy): Bacteria > Myxococcota_A > Polyangia > Polyangiales > Houyiibacteriaceae > CALCTH01. Next base: position 4,271 of record JBCCAW010000242.1, read on the forward strand.
GCGCGATCTCCCCTTGGCGAACGGCGTTGTCCAGGGCGTGCTCGAAGGCCCCGGTGATGCGCTGAAAATGCGCCTCCACGCGGCCGGCGACGTCCGTGTCGTCGCACACCAGCTCCATGCAGGTCTTGCCGATGAGGCAGGGCCGCTTCGTCTGCGCGCAGCCGCTCCGGGCGCCTTGTTCGAGGCGCGCGAAAAGGTCCTCGATGGCCGCGAAGCCCGCGTCCTCGGCCTCGAGGGGAGCGAGCATGGGCTCGGCCTTCAGCGAGATGTAGCGGTCGAGGGCCCGGAGGAAGAGCCGGCGCTTGCACCCGAAGGTGTTGTAGAGGCTCTGCCGGCTGATGCCCATGTGCGCGAGCAGCACCTGCATGGACGCCGAGGCGTAGCCGTCGCGCCAGAAGATCTCCATGGCCCGGTCGAGAACCTGCTCTTCATCGAAGCTGCGGGGGCGGCCGGCCATGGGTGGGGTCAGGGTGCGTTCCAACGAGAGCCCCGTCAACGCGAAAGGGCCCGGAATCATGCGTGGTTTTCGCGAAAGCCGTGCGGACCCTTCGCGCGGCCCGCTCTGGCTTCTTCGCTGGGGGGACGACGCTCGGGAGCGCACCGTTACCTGCACGCCCGCCGCCTCCGCTTCCGGGGGGTGGCCGTGCTAACGCGCGAGGGTGGAACGGAGCTACGCCGCCCTCGTGAGCCTCGCGCTGCTCGGCGCCATGGTGAGCCCTGCGCTCCGGGACCCTCCCGTCGATAGCTTCCCGCTCTCCGACTACCCCATGTTCAGCCTCGGCCGCCCCTCGCCGCTCCTCGACGTGACGCACGCGCTGGGCGTGGGCGCGGACGGCGAGCGGCGCGCGCTTCCGCCGCTGCTGAGCGCGGCCAACCGCGAGGTGCTCCAGTCCATGGTCACGCTGCACCGGGCCGTTCAGGGCGCCCCCGGTGCCGCACCGCATTGCGCCGAGGTTGCGGAGCGGGTGGCGGCGGACCCGGCCTTCGCCGACGTGGTCGCCGTGGAGCTGGCCACGAGCCGCTTCGACACGGTCCGCTACCTCGCCCGTGGCGAGACGGCGCCGCTCGGGCGCCGTATCCACCACCGCTGCGCGGTTCGTCGCCCGGCCTCCGCCGGCGAGGCGGCGCCATGAGCTGGGCCGCCCGGCTGGACAATTGGTGGCGGCCGAGCTGGCCGGCGGAGCGACTGGCAACGCTCCGCATCGTGGTCGGCTTCTATGGCGTGCTCTGGCTGGTCGCGCGCTTGCCCCATCTGCTCAGCTACGCCCGCGACGACGCGGCGCGCTGGGCCCCGGTGGGCGTGCTCTCGGCGCTCGAGGGGCCCCTCGCGCCGGACCTCTACCGCCTGCTCGTGGGGCTCACGCTCGGTCTCGCCGCGGCCTTCGCTGCCGGCTGGCGCTTCCGCGTGACCGGCCCGCTCTTCGCCGGCGTGCTGCTCGTGGTGCTCACGCACACGAACTCCTGGGGCAAGATCCTCCACACGGAGAACGTGTGGTGGGTGCACGTCGCCGTGCTCGCCGCCGGCCGCTCCGCGGACGCGCTCTCCCTCGATTCGCGCCGCGCCCGGCCCAACCCGGAAGGCGCCACCGCCCCGGCGCCACGCTACGGCTGGCCCGTGATGCTCATGATGGCCGCGGGCACGCTGCCCTATCTCTTGGCGGGCATCGCCAAGCTTCGGAACAGCGGCCTGGCCTTCGTCAGCGGGGAGACGCTCCGCAACTACGTGGCCTTCGGCAACGTGCGCAAGCTCGAGCTGGGCAGCCCGGCCTCGGCGATGGCCCCGGAGCTCATGGACGCGCCGGGCTTCTTCATGGGGCTCGCCGTGCTCAGCCTCGTGCTCGAGCTCACCGCGCCGCTGGTGCTCGTGTGGCCGCGCGCACGAAGGCCCTGGGTGCTCGGCGTCGGTGGCTTCCACTGGGGCGTGCTCGCGCTCATGGCCATCGGCTTTCCCTACCAGCTCAGCTTCGTGGCCTTCGCCTGCTACCTGCCGGCCGAGCGGCTCTGGGCATGGCGCGGGTTGCGCCGGCTCGGGAGGCGCCTCGGCGCGACGGCGTCACAGGCCCATGCTTCGCTCGGGCCATGAGCGACCGGCACAACCGCATCGACTACATCGAGCTCACCGTCCACGACCTGGACGTGGCCAAGGCCTTCTACACGGGCGTCTTCGGCTGGGGTTTCACGGACTACGGCCCGGGCTATTCGGGCATCCAGGGCACGCCGCGGGAGCAAGGCGGGCTGAGCGTGGGCGAGGTCGCGGCTCCGGCCAAGGGCAGCCCGCTGGTCGTGCTCTACAGCGACGACCTCGACGGGACGCTCGCCGCCGTCACGGCCCAGGGCGGGGCCGTGGAGACGCCGCCCTTCGACTTCCCCGGCGGCCGTCGCTTTCACTTTCGCGACCCCAGCGGCAACGTGCTCGCGGTCTGGACCGAGAGCTGAGTCGCGACCGGCGCGCGTCGCCTCAGGGCGCGGGGTCGTCGCGGCGCAGGAGCTGGCGTCCGATGTAGCCGCTCGCCAGGAAGCCGAGCAGGCAGCCCGCGAGCAACCCGCCGAGGTGCGCGCCATTGGCGATTCTCATGAAGCCCGAGAAGCCGAGCACGAGCCAGGCGAGCATCCACATCATGGTCTGCCGCGGGATGCCGAGGCGCACCGTCGGGTCGTAGCGGCCGCGCACGTAGCAGTAGCCGAGCAGGCCGTAGACTGCGCCGCTCATGCCGATGGCGTGGGGCACGCCGTTGGCGGGGCCAAAGTAGAGCGACTCGAGAATCTCCCCGGCCCAGGCCGTGGCCAAGAAGAGGGCGAGCAGGCGCCAGGGCCCACGCTCGCGCTCGAGCATGCCGCCGATGGCGAGCAGCCACATGCCGTTAAACACGAGGTGCATGGCGCCGAAAAGCGAGAGCCCGCTGGGGGACCCGGTCTCCGCGTCGACGGTGAGCCAGGGCGCGTGCACGAAGAAGGGCGTGACCAGCCGCCAGAGTTCGCCGCTCAGGATGGTCAGGTTCCACACGCCGCCGAAGAAGCGCTCCACGGCGCCCACGTTCGTGAACCCGTAGGGCGAGGCCACGAGCGCCTGAAAGTCGATGAGGTCGAAGGCGTCGCGGCTCTGCGGCGCCAGGGAGGTGATGGCCGTGAGCACGGCGGCGATGCCCACGAGCGCCCGGCTCATGGGGCCCGCGCGGCCGGAGCTGGCGGTCTCGAGGGAGGCGCGGGCCCGGCGCACCTTCCGGTCGACCTCCGCGTCGCGCTTGGCCTGGGCGCGCCGGGCCTCTCGGGCCAAGCGCGCGGCCTCGCCGAAGCGAGGATCGTCCGGGGCCTCGAGAAAGAGCGCGAGCGCCGCCTTGGCCACGTCGAGGTCGTCGTCCTCCTGCACGAAGAGCTGGGCCCCGCCGTCCCGGCCCGGCTGGAGGTGAGTGCCGATGCCTTCCCCCTCGAGGGCGTCCCCGAGGCGCTTGGCCTGGGCGGGGTCCTCGAACACGTGCAGCACGCGCATCGCGGGGACCGTAGTGTCCCGAGGCCCCCTTCACCAGCCCTCCTGGCGAGGCGCGAGGCGCGGGTGCATCGTGCGCCCGTGGTGGAGGCCCCCGAGCCCGAGGCGCTGCTCCGTGGCGTCCGCCAGGCGCGCTGCATCGGCTGCCGCGCGGCCCTCGAGGCCTGCGTCTGCGACGTGCTGCGTCCCGTCGCGGCCCCCTTCACGCTCTACGTGCGCATGCACCCGAACGAGGCCTACCGGACGACCAACACCGGCTACCTGGCGGCGAAGGCGCTCGGAGGCCGCGTGCGTACGGACGACGCGACGGTCCCGGAAGGCGCCCTCGTGCTCCAGCCCGGGGGCCGGCCTCTCGAGGCCAGCGACGCGGGCGCGACGCTCGTGGTCGTCGACGGCGCCTGGCGACAGGCCCGGCGCCTGAGCCGCCGGCTTCTCGTCCGCGGACACCGCGCCGTGGGGCTCCCGCCGGGACCGCCGAGCCGTTACGTGCTGCGCACGGGCCCGACGCCCGCGCACCTCTCCACGCTCGAGGCCGTGGCGCGCGCGTGCGCCGCCGTGGGCGACGCGGAGGCGAGCCGGGCCCTCGAGGCGCTCCACGACGCCTTCGTGCGGCGCGATCAGGAGCCCACCCCGTGACGCAGCGGCGGCGATGAGCCGGGGCGTGCACGGCGCCGGCCGACGAAAGCCGGAATAC
>JBCCAW010000426.1:0-5286 GCA_039814655.1 Myxococcota bacterium
CGCCGCCGGCCCCCGAGGCGCAGCGTCGCGCCGCCCTCGAGGAAGACATCGCCCATCTCGAAGCGCTCCTCGACGGCGCGCTGCCCCCGGACGTGGAGGTCGGCTCGCTCTTCGAGGTGGACGTGGCGGACGAGGTTGCCATCGCGGAACGGCTGGGCCGCCGGGGAGCGGTCCCCGCGCCGCCCTCGCCGGCGGATCCGTCCGCACGTGGCGGTCCTGCGGAGGAAGGTGCGGACGAGGCCGAGAGCGAAGTCGCCGACGCGCGCCAGGACGACGAGGACCGCAGCGCCGAGGAGCCATTGGCCGAAGGGGAGCCCGCGCCGGGCTCGGAGTCTCCGGACGCCGGGGAAGGGGAGGCGGAGGCGGCCGCGCGAGTCGAGCTGGAGGAGCTAGGTCGCCGCCGCGACGCCCTTCGCCTGCGCTTCCTCCAGCTGCCGCGGGAGCGCCGCGTCAACATCCTGCGCGCCGCGGAGGAGCGCCGTACGCTGGCGCTGACGGCGTTGGAGAACGAGGCCGCGCAGCGCGCCGCCGAGGAGGCGTCGGTCGCTGCGGAGGAGCGGCGGCGCCAGGCGCTGGCCGAGCTCGACGCCGCGCGCAACGTGGCGGAGCGAGCGCTCCTGGCGGAGCGGGCCCGCATCGAGGAGGCGCGCCGGCGTCTGGCGGACTTCGACGCCAGCCTCGCCGCGGGCCGCGGGGCTGGGACCGAGGCGGCCGCACGTTCCCTCGAGCTCGAGCACGAAGTGAGCGAGCACCTCGCCATCCCGGGCCGGGGCGACGCCGACGGGCTCTACCTGCGGGTCGAGGAGGCCCTGCGCATGAGCCGCGATGCGCTGGACGCGGCCCTCGATGCGCTCGGCGCGCCGAGCCGGGTCGAGGCCTTCGAGGCCGATGTGGACCTCGACGATGCCGTGTACGCCACCGTACCCCGCATCCGCGCCGACGTGGCCGGGGCAGTCGCCGACCACGCCGCACGCGTGGCCGAGGTGCGGGCCCACGAGCGCGAGGACCGCTGGACCGCGGTGGAGGCGCTGGCGACACGGGTTCGGGCGCTCTATCAGGCGCGCCTCCGGCTGCTGCCGCGGCTCACGGTGTCTCGCCGCGACGCCGTGCTCGGCGTCGGGCCCGAGGGCCTTGCTCAGCTACGCCGGGAAGCGCGCCAGGCCCAGCTCACGGCACGCTGGGAACGGGCGCGAATCCTCCACGACACGGACGACGTGCTCCCCCAGCTCGCCCGCTGGCTCGGCGCTGCGGGGACCCGCCGTGTGGTGCTGGGCGTCCTGGCCCTCCTCGTGGGCCTCGTGCTCCTCTGGCGTAGCCGGCGGCGGCTGACGGGCGCGCTGGTGGCCACGCTTCGCCGGCGGCAGCGCGACGCCCGCGTCGCGGCCTTTCTCGTCCCGTGGGCCCGGAGCCTCGGCGCGCTCCTCGAACCGGTGCTCACCTTCGTTCTGTCCCTCGCGGCCTTCGCCCTGGCGCGGCAGCTCGGCGAGCCGCTCCTGCTCCACATCCTCGAGCGCGCCGTGCTCCTCGTCACCGGCTACCGCGTCGTCCATCTCACGCTCCTCGAGCTGCTCGCCTCTCGGCTTCAGGCCAGCGCCGCGCGCGACGCCCTGCGTCCGCGCATTCGCCGGGACCTTGGCATCGTCCTCGCCTTCATCGCGCTGACGGCGCTGCTTCAGGACCTCGTTCGTTTGCTCGTGGGCGAAGGCAGCCTCCACGGTCTGGTGGGCACGGCGCGCTGGCTCGCCGCCGTACCCCTCGGGCTCTGGATGCTCCGGCGCTGGGGCGGCGACATTCGTCGGGCCTACCGCGATCAGGTGCCCGCGGGTGCGCTTCGGAACACGCTGGCCGAGGATCACCGGGGGCTCCTTCCCTTCCTGGCCCTCGCGCCCGCGGCGCTCGCGCTCTTCGTCCGGGGCATGCGCTCGCTTCTCGAGGAGGCGGCGCTCCGTTTCGAAGGCTCCAGGCGCGCCGTGGCCTTCTTCTCCCGCCGGCGCCTCGAGCAGCGGGTGGAACCCGCCGGCCGCTTGGTCGTCGACGAAGCCATGCGCCGCGACGTGGAGGCGCCGGCGGTGCTCTCTGCGGCCCAGCGCGTGCCGCACTTTCCTCACCTCGCGGAGACCCGCCAGGACCTCGAGCGCTTCGCCGAGGGGCAGGGGACGGGCAGCGTAGCCATCGTCGCCGAGCGTGGCGGCGGCAAGACCAAGTGGCTCGAGGAGCTCTTTCGCGATGCTCCCCTGGACGCCGAGGTGCACCGGGTACCGCCGGAGCTTCGTGGCGAAGCGGCCACCTGCCGCTGGCTCGCGCGCGTGCTCGACGTGCCCGGCGCGGCCGAGGACGTGGAGACGCTCTGCGTTGCGCTTCGCGCCGGGGAGGCGCGTCGAGCCGTGGTGCTCGAAGACGGCCAGAACTTGATCCTGCGCTGCGTCGGGGGAACGGCGGCCACGCGCACGCTCATCGATGTCGTCGGGCGCACGGCGGACCGGATCTACTGGGCCGTGACCTTTTCGCGGCTGGCCTGGCAGTACGCCCAGCGCTTGCGTCAGGGGGAGCAGTACTTCGGCCGCGTCGCGCTCCTCGAGGGATGGAGCGAAGACGCCATCGCGCTCCTCGTGCGTCGCCGCGTCGCCTCCCTCGGCCGGCGCCTGAGCTTCGCCGGGCTCGTGGTCGGTCCCCTCGAGGGCACGGCCTTCGAGAACGCCGTCGTGCGCAGCGAGCAGGAGTTCTTCCGGCTCCTCTGGGACTACAGCGACGGCAACCCGAGTGTGGCGCTGCACTTCTTTCTTCAGGCCATCGGTCGCGTGGACGACGCGCACATCGAGCTTCGGCTCTTCGACGCACCGGACCCGGGCGGCCTCGAGAGCCTTCATGAGCGTTCGCGCTTCGTGCTGGCCGCGCTTGCCCTCCACGAGAACTTGACGCTTACGGAGGCGGCGCAGGTGACCACCTTCCCGCGATCGGAAGTCGCCGCGACGCTCAAGCTCCTCGAGGGGCGTGGCGTCGTGCGCCTCGACGCTCGCGGCACCTACCGCATCACCCTGCAGTGGTTTCGCGCCGCCACGCGCTTCCTCCGGCGCAAGCGCCTGCTCTTCAATTGAGGCTACCCATGGACGGCGCTCCCACTGACGTGAACCTCTTCAGCCTGATCCGCCCCGCCGGCATCTTGCCGGCGCTGCTCGTCTTCGTGACCACCTACGTGCTCGTGCGCGTGGCCTCCGGAGGCATCGAGCGGATCAGCGCGCAGTTCACGGAGTTTCGCCTCGCGCTCCAGCAGGTAAAGGCCATCGTACGCTTGGTACTGGCGCTCTCGGGCCTCGGCCTCGGGATCTCGCTCGTGGTCTCGCTCACGGACGAGACGCTCTTGGCCTTCGCGGGAACCATCGCCGTGGCCGTGGGCATCAGCCTTCGCGATCTCGTCTCCTCGATCATCGCCGGCGTCACCATTCTCATCGACCGGCCGTTCCAAGTCGGCGACCGCATCACCTACGGCGACGTCTACGGCGAGGTGATCGAGATCGGCCTGCGCACCGTGCGCGTCGTGACCCTCGACGACAGCGTGGTGACCATCCCGAACAACAAGTTCCTCACGGATGTGGTCGTGAGCGGCAACGCCGGTGCCCTCGACATGCTCGTGCAGATGGACTTCTTCATCGGCCTCGGTGAAGACCTGGCCGCGGCCAAGGCGCTCGTGGGCGAGGTCCTGGCGACGAGCCGTTTCACCTACCTTCGGAAGCCCTGGAACGTGGTCGTGAGCCAGGTGCCCTTCGGCGGCGCGCTCGCGCTTCGCTTGCGTGCCAAAGTCTACGTGCTGGACGTGCACTACGAGAAGGCCCTCGAGACGGACGTGACCGAGCGAACCATGGCGGCCTTCGGCGCGGCGGGCATCGCGCCGCCGGCGCTCGCCCTCGACCCGCGCGGTCTCGTCGCCGCCCGGGGACCGGACGGTTCAGAGAGTCTGCCGCCGCGTCGTTGACGCCGGGGGCCATGAGCGGGAGCGACCACGACGCCGAAGCGGCCGCCAGGCGGCTGGCGGAACTCGAGGAGCTCCTCGAGGCCTATCCGGGTGTGGCGTACCGCTGCACCGCGGACGAGCGATGGCGGCCGGACTTCGTGGGACACCGCATCGAAGAGCTCACGGGGCATCCGGCCGCGAGCTTCCTGTCGGGCGAACTTGCCTTCGCGGACATCATTCACCCGGCGGACCGGCCCTTCGTCGACGTCGAGCTGAACGACGCCATCGCCTCCGGCCGGCCCTATCGCGTGCGCTACCGGATCTGCACCAAAGACGGAGAGCTACGCTGGGTCGACGACCACGGAGAGGCGCAACGCGACGCGGCCACGGGCGCGGCCACGCACCTCGCAGGCTTCGTCCGCGACGCGACGGAGGACCAGGAGAAGGAGGCGCGGCTTCGCCTCTTCGAGTCCTCCCTGACCGACGCCAGCGACGCCGTGCTCATCACGGAGGCGGAGCCCATCGATGGGCCCGACGGGCCCAAGATCCTCTGGGTCAACGAGGCCTTCCTGGAGGCGACGGGCTACCGCGCCGAGGAGGTGATCGGGAAGACCCCGCGCATCCTCCAGGGCCCCGAGTCACCGCGCGAGCCCCTCCATCGCCTTCGCGCGGCCATGAAGCGCTGGGAGCCGGCGACCGTCGAGGTGCTCAACTACCGCAAGGACGGCTCGACCTTCTGGTCCGAGATCACCGTTCGGCCCCTCGCCGACGAGACGGGCTGGTTCACGCATTGGGTTTCGCTGCAGCGGGATATTTCGGCCCGGAAGGAAGCCGAGCGCGCCGCCGAAGAGCGCGCGGAGTGGCTGCGGAAGGCCAAGGACGACGCCGAGCGCGCCGCGCAGGCGAAGTCGAGCTTCCTGGCCACCATGAGCCATGAGATTCGGACGCCGCTCAACGGCATTCTCGGCATGGCCTCGCTGCTCTTCGAAACGCCGCTCACCGCCGAGCAACGCGACCACCTCACGACCATCCGGGCGAGCGGCGACACGCTGCTGACGGTCATCAACGACATTCTCGATTTTTCGAAGCTCGATGCGGGCCGCGTCGAGCTCGAAGTGCAGCCCTTCGACCTGCTGGCCTGCGTCGAGTCCGCGCTCGAACTCGTAGCCGTGGCCGCGCGGCGCAAAGGCGTCGCGATGCAGCATGTCGTCGCGCCGGAGGTCCCCCAGTGGGTGCGCGGCGACGCGACGCGGCTCCGGCAGGTGCTCGTGAACCTCCTCGGCAACGCGGTGAAGTTCACCGACGAAGGCGAGGTGCTCCTGTCCGTGCACGCGGGC
>JBCCAW010000738.1:0-2474 GCA_039814655.1 Myxococcota bacterium
ATCGGCATCTTCGACCCGGCCCTGGGCGGCGACCCCGTGCTCTTCCAGCACTTCTTCTGGTTCTACTCGCACCCGGCCGTCTACATCATGATCCTGCCGGGCATGGCGGTCATCAACGAGGTCATCGCCACCTTCAGCCGCCGGAAGATCTTCGGCTACATGTTCGTGGCCAGGAGCTCCGTGTCCCTGGCGCTGCTCGGCTTCCTCGTGTGGGGCCACCACATGTTCACGTCGGGCATGAGCGAGTACTCGACGATGATCTTCAGCGCGCTGACCTTCCTCGTGGCCATCCCGAGCGGCGTGAAGGTCTTCAACTGGATCGCGACGCTCTACCAGGGCTCCATCAGCTTCGAGACGCCGATGCTCTATGCGCTCGGCTTCATCGTACTGTTCACCATTGGCGGGCTCACCGGCCTCTTCCTCGGCATCCTGAGCGTCGACATTCACCTGCACGATACCTACTTCGTCGTGGCGCACTTCCACTACGTGATGGTGGGCGGTACCGTGTTCGGCTTCCTTTCCGGGCTGCACTACTGGTGGCCCAAGATGACGGGCAAGCTCTACAACGAAGGCATGGCGCGCGTGGCCTTCGGGCTCATCTTCGTGGGCTTCAACATCACCTTCTTCTCCCAGTTCATCATGGGCAGCCAGGGCATGCCCCGCCGCTACTATGACTACCTGGACCAGTTCCAGCCGCTCCACATGACGAGCTCCGGGGGCGCCTTCGTGCTGGGCTTCGGCTTCCTCGTGCTCGCCGTGGTCTTCATCCAGTCGCTGGTCAGCGGCGCCAAGTCGCCGGCCAACCCCTGGGGCTCGGCGGGCTTCGAGTGGATCACCACGACGCCGCCGCACGCGCACAACTTCGAGACCACGCCGGTCATTACGCGCGGTCCCTACGACTACCACCTCGCCTCCGAGGAAGAGCTCTTCGACGGCTTCCCCGAGGACCAGGCGGCACAGGCCTCCAAGGCCTAAATTCCCTTGTCATTCGCCGGCGCGGGGTCCAAGAGGACCTCGCGTTGACGTACATTACGCGCACGCACCGCACGACATGAAAGGCGCCGCGAGAGGCGCACCCCACCGAGGCAACGCATGGCCGACGCCCACGCCCATCACGGGCCCGACTACCTCGAGCACCATTTCGAGACGCCGCTCCAGCAGTTCGACGCGGCGAAGCTCGGGATGTGGATCTTCCTCGCCCAGGAGATCTTGTTTTTCGGCGGGCTCTTCGTCGCCTACTTCATCTTTCGGTCGTGGTACCCCGAGGCTTTCAGCGTCGGGTCCCATCTCCTCGACTGGAAGATGGGCGGCATCAACACCGTGGTCCTGCTCTTCTCGAGCTTCACGGCCGCCATGGCCGTGCGCTCCTCCCAGCTTGGGGACAAGGGCAAGACGACGGCGTTCCTGGCCGTGACCGTCGTCTGCGCGCTCGGCTTCATGGTGGTGAAGTACTTCGAGTACACCCACAAGATTCACGTGGGCCTGCTGCCGGGAAGCCTCTTCAACCCGCAGGGTGAGGGCGTCGAAGAGCTGCGCGCCGCGGTCGAGGCGGCCTACGCGAGCACGCCCTTCGAGGGCACGTACCCCTACCACCTGCGGTCCTTCTTCGGGATTTACTTCGTGATGACGGGCCTGCACGGCCTACACGTCCTCATCGGCATCGGCGTCATTCTCTGGATGATCGCTCGGAACCAGAAGGGCGCCTTCACGAAGGACTACAACACCCCGGTCGATATGACGGCGCTCTACTGGCACCTCGTCGACCTGATCTGGATCTACCTCTTCCCGCTGCTCTACCTCATCGACTGAGCGGGCATCGACGGAACACGAGCGGGAGACGACCATGGCCAAGGCCGACCATCAGGACGACAACTACCACGTCCATGCCCACATCAGCTCCATTCCGACCTACGTCGGAGTCTTCGTGGCGCTGCTCTTCTTCACGGGCCTCACCGTGGCTGCGTACAACGTACGCCTCGGGAGCCTGAACCTGGCCGTTGCGATGATCATCGCGACGCTCAAGGCGACGCTCGTGTGCTTCTTCTTCATGCACATGAAGTACGAGAAGAAGTTCAACGTGCTCTTCTTCCTCGGGTCCTTGCTCTTCGTGACGGTGTTTCTCGGGTACACGGCGAACGACACGAACTACCGCGCGGGCGTCGAGAACGAGATCTACGGAGCCCGCGTGGACCCGGCGACGGGCAAATACGCCTACGGAACCGCGACGCTGATCGCCGAGGGCGAGACCGGGCGCTTCGTGCCCATCCCGGGCTACGTGGCCGAAGGCGAGGCGCCGGCCGCGGAGGCCGCCGGCGCGGTGGAAGACGCGGTCGGTGACGCCGCGGAGGCGGCTGGAGAGGCGGCAGAAACGGCGGCGGAGGCCGCAGGAACCGCCGCCGAGGCGGTCGGAGAGGCGGCAGGAACGGCGGCCGCAGCGGTCGGAGAGGCCGCGGGCGACGCGGCCGCCGCCGCCG
>JBCCAW010000698.1:0-2832 GCA_039814655.1 Myxococcota bacterium
GCTTTCAGCGCGACGGGACCTACGGCGGCTACGCCACCGAGGGACCGAACGGCCAGCTCATCCAGCCCCCGGACGACTTCTCCTTCGGAGGCGCGCAGGTCCAGGACCTGAACGGGAACGGCATCGCCGACACCAACGTGCTGCTCGGTGACCCGAACAACCCCGCGTCCATTCGCGGCGTCCCCGGAACCGGCTCGACGCTGAGCGACCGTAACGACGCCCCGTCGATCTTCACCGCCGGTCAGACGACGCTCGCCGCCGCCGGCAACCTCGCCTTCCCGGAGGTTTGCAACCAGCCGAACTTCAACCTCGTGCCCCAGCTCGGCTTCAGCTGGCGCATCACCGACCGCATCGGCCTCGGCGTCGGCTTCTTCGCGCCCTTCGGCATCGGCGAGAGCCAGTTCGGCCAGACGCGCCGGGTGCAAATCGACCAGTCGCCCTACGATAGCGACGGCGACGGACAGCTCGACCGCCGGGACTTCGACGAGAACGGCGACGGCGTGATCCAGGACGGCGAGCGCGGCCTGCTGCCCGTGAGCGTGCCGAGCGACGCCGTCGACCTCGACGGCGACGGCGTCCCCGACGCCCGGGACATTCTCGGAACCGTCGCGGTGCCCGGCTCGCCCATCGGCATTCTCCCGGCACCGACGCGCTACAATCTCATCGATCAGGATCTGAGCGTTGCCTTCCCGACCATCGGCATCGGCTATAAGATCAACGATAAGCTCCGCATCGGCGCGTCCTTCGCGTCGGGCTTCGCGATCCTGAGCCTGCGGACCATCAGCCGGTCCTTCCGCGGCGAGAACTTCAACGACGACGTGCTCTCGAACGTCGACGGCGCCGTCGATCCTTTCGTGCCCCGGGTCACCGGCTCCATCGCCGCGAACCCCACGGACAACCTCTCGCTCTCCTACACGTTCACCTGGACCGACGACATCAAGGCCGAGGGCAACCTGCGGGTCACCAGCGGCTACTACAACGACCAGGTCTTCGACGAGCTGCTCATCCCGAACACGGAGGTCTTCTCGCCCCAGCCCTGGCAGATGGCCTTCGGCGTGCGCTACGCGGACCGCATTCGGCCGCGCAACCAGGCCCTCGACGGCGGCGACGACGACCCGACGCGGGCCTTCGGCGACGACCGGATCATCAACGACCCCATGACCAACGAGCGCTGGGACATCGAGCTCAACGCCGTGTGGGAGCGGAACTCGCTCGTCGAGGCGAGCAACATTCGCGCGGGGCGATGCGACCAGGCGACGCTGAACAACGACCCGCTGGCCGGTCCCTACCCGGACCGGGACTGCACGGGCGTCTTTGCGCTGCTCGGGCCGCTCTACTCCGCCGGCCTCGACAGCGTGGGCCTGGTGACCGGCACGGTGCCGCCGGACGTGCGCGTCGACCGGAAGTGGCTCGACCAGCTCTCGCTGCGCGCCGGCGGTAGCTACAACCTGGTGCCCGGCGTCGTGGCCCTTCACGCGGGCTTCTCCTTCGAGACCAAGGGCGTGCGCTCGGGCTTCGAGCGCATCGACATCGCGCCGCTCATGCGCTTCGGCGCGCACGGCGGGCTCACGGTGCGCGTGGGCCGTTGGGACCTCACCTTCGCCTACGCCCACATCCATCAGCGGAGCGAGACCATCACGAGCGGCGAGTCCGGCGTGGCGCAGACCACGAGCGACCCGCGCCTGCGGCAGCTGAACTGCGACGCGGACGAGAACTGCTCCCGTCTCTCGAGCGAGGGGCAGCGGGCCCGCGCGGCGCGGCTGCCCATTGGTGAGGGAGCCTCCGAGGCGGACCGGGCCGCCTACACGGGTCAGCAGACCACGGCGCCGCGCCAGAACGCGAGCGGCCAGTTCATCAACGAGGCCGGCGAAGTCGTCTCCGATCCCTCGCAGGCGGCGCAGGATCCGGTGCGCGAGAGCGACTTCCAGTCGCAGTTCGGCGAGGGCACGCGCGTCAACATCGGCCGCATTCGGTCGAACCTCGACGTGCTGAGCTTCTCGCTCACGTACCACTTCCGCTGAGACCGGCGCCCCCGCGCTCGAGTCGAGCGCGGGCGCCGAGTTTGGCGCCGTCAGTTCGGGCGCGCGCCGGTCGCGACCACCGGCCGCGTGGCTTCACGCCACCACTCGCTCAAGGCCGGCCAGAGGCGCGTGCGCGCGCTCTTGCTCACGACCGAGCTCACGTGCCCTCCGGCCAGGTGCGTATGCGTCACGCGCTCGGCGCCGACGAGCTCCGCCAGCGCGGCCGCGGCGTCCTTGGGCACGATGTAGTCGTGTTCGAAGCTGATGGCGTGCGTCGGACACCTTACGTGACCGAGGTCCACGGAGCGGCCGCCCAGGCGCAAGGTGCCGTTCACGAGCCCGTCGCGCTGGTAGAGCTCGCGCACCCAGGTGCGGAAGACCTCGCCGGGCAGGCTGACGTTGTCGCCGGCCCACTTCTCCTTGGCCAGGTAGCCCGCCAGGAAGTCCTCGTTCCAGCGGCCGTCCTTGATGGCCTGGTCGAGCAGGTAGAGCTGCTTCGAGATCGTGAGCGTCGGCTTGAGAAGCTGAAAGCTCGCCGCGAGCAGTTGCCAGGGCACGTTGCCGAAGGAGTCCACGAGCGCGTCCACGTCGAAGCTCGGGATGCGGGTCCAGGTCGAGAGCAGGCCCTCGTCGTGAAAGCGCACGGGACCGGCGAGGCTCGTCAGCGAGGCGACGCGGTTCGGCAAGGGGTGCGCCGGGTCGCCGGCCACGGCGGCGTGAATGCACGCGAGCGTGCCGCCCATGCAGTAGCCGAGCAGGTGAGCCCGCGGCGCCCCGCTCCTCTCCGTCGCGTGGCGAAGCGCGCGGCCGA
>JBCCAW010000305.1:0-7149 GCA_039814655.1 Myxococcota bacterium
CGGGGGCGCCGGGCACGCAGGCATACCAGCCGAGGAGCAGGGCGACGGCCAGAACGGGTCCGAGCGCATCGAGGGTGGCGGAACCGAAAGGGGTGTGGAGGGGAGCCGGGAGCACGCACGCTCAGCCTACGAAGCTCCAGGTGGTCGCGGCGAGCCGTTTTTTGGCGTTTCCGCGGCCGGGCATGGCATGCGACGGACGTGCGCCGGTCGCTCCCGTCGTGTGGGCTCCTCCCGCCTCTTCTGGTGGTTCTGATCACGGTTGCCGTGCCCGATGGGGCCCAGGCAAACCGCCAGGTGTGGCACGTGCGGAGCGGAGAAGCGCTCTCGACCATTGCCGCGCGCTTTCGCGTGAGCGTCGACCAGCTCATCGAGTGGAACGACCTCGACAACCCCGATCGCATCCGTGAGGGTCAGCGCCTGGTGGTGGCGCCGGAGGCGCCGGAGCGCCTGCCCGTGGTGCCCTGCGATGGGCCGCGCTATCGCTTCCGCCGCGGCGACACGCTCAGCCGGGTGGCGCGGCGCTTCGGGACGGAGGTGCCGATGCTCCTGCGGCTCAACGAGAATCTCCGCGCCGATCGGATTCAGGTCGGGGAAGAGATCTGCTTCGAGGCCCGTGGGGACCGGCTCGAGATCGACTACGAGGTGCGCGACGGGGACACGCTCGCACATATCGCGCGGCGGCATCGCGTGAGCGTGCGGGACCTGCACCGCTGGAACCAGGGGCTGCGTCGCCGGGGGCTCCGTGAGGGGCGCCCGGTGCGCATTTACTCGGCGATCCCCGAGTCGACAAGCGAGTCCGTGGGCGCCTGCCATCACGGGCGGCTGGAGCACCCGGAGTCGCTGCCGGAGCATCCGGGCTACCTCATTCGCGACGCCCGGCGCGCCTTTGGAACGCTCGAGACCGTGCTCTGGATTCAGGACGCCTTCGACGCCGTGCGGGCGCGGCACCGGCGTCCGCCGCGGCTCCGGATTCACGACATCAGCGACCGCGACGGCGGCCAGCTCCGCGACCACCGCTCGCACCAGAGCGGCCGCGACGTGGACATTAGCTTGTACCGAACGGACGGTTGCCGGGACGACGTCTGCCCCTTTCGCCGGCTCACGGCGGAGACGCTGGACGCGGAGCGCAGCTGGACGCTCTTCGAGCACTGGCTGCGCGAGGGCCGCGTAGAGAAGATCTTCCTCGACTACTCGCTGCTCCGCCCGCTCTACGAAGAAGCCAAGCGCCGCGGCGCCACGGAGGCGCAGCTCGAGGCCTGGTTCCAGTACCCCCGGGGCCGCGGCAACCCGCATGGCATCGTCCGCCACTTCCGCCGCCACCGCGACCACGCCCACGTCCGCTTCATCTGCCCCGACACCGACGACAACTGCCGCTGACGGGGACGGACCCGACAAACCGAACAAACGCCCCCGATTCCCAAGCAATTTCGGCCTAAACCCGGGGACGGACCCGACAAACGGAACTTCGCGCCCTTTCCCGGGCCGAGCCCATTCGACGCGCATTGCCCGCAAAGAGGCAACCGCCGCCCCGAGGCGTCGATGAGCAGCCGTGCCTCGTCACCGCCGAATCCTCGCGCGCGGCGAGCTGGTTCACGTAATCAGCCGCTTCGTCGATCGCGCACACGTCCTCGCGCTCCCCGGCGCCCGAACGGAGTACACCCGACGGCTAGGTCTCACGTTCGCGGAGAGTGACTGGACTGCCGTTTCCTACGCTATGATGAGCAGCCACGTGCACCTCGGGCTGATCGTGGGCTCGACTCCCTTCGACGACCTGATGGTGCGGGCGAACGCCCCCTTCGCGCAGTGGGTGAATCGGCTGCGTCGCGGACTCGGTCCGGTTTTCGCGGATCGGGCCAAGAGCCTGGTCCTCGACCCCGGCCACGCGGGACGCCTCATCGCGTACCACCACAACAACCCAGTGCGAGCGAAGGTCGTCTCGTCGGCTCGCGAGTCGGACTGGACCAGTCATCGCGCCTACCTCGGCGACGTGCCTCGACCCCCGTGGCTCGACGTGCGTCTGGGGCTCGCGCTGATGGAACTCCCAGCGATGTCCGAAGGGCGCGTCGCGCTCGACCGATACGTCGACGATCGCCGGGACGAGCGGGTCCTGCCGGAGGCGTGGGACCCGGACCGTGAGCGACGACGACTCCGCCGCGATCGCGCTCTTGCGGTCGTCGTTCATCACCCTCGGGCGAGCGCGCGTGGAGTCGACTTCAAGCCGCAGGTCACTCGTCACCGTTGGCCCGGCAACATGGATGAGCTGCTGTCCGCGGTCTCCGACCGCACCGGCGTTTTGGTCGAGGCAATGGCGGGTCCGTCGCGGCTTGCTCATGTCTGCGAAGCTCGGCGAGTCGCCATTCTCGTAGGGCTTGAGCTTGGGCTCCGGCTCGTCTCGGTGGCGCGGGCCGTTGGGAGGACCGGCACCGGTGCACGCAGGCTTACCCGCGGTGCGTCCGCCGATACGCAGCGCGTCGTGGCGACTCTCGTGGATGAACTGCGCCGACCGGCGCCCGGCGACCTCGAGGCGCTGGGCGGTCGTCCCGAGCCGGAGCGGCGGAAGGCGGGCTGATTCTTGGCGCGGCCGTTCTCGCGCGCCGCAAGTTCGGTTAGTCGGGTCCGTCCCCGGATCGGGCTTGAAATTGTTTGGGAATCGGGGGCGTTTGTTCGGTTGGTCGGGTCCGTCCCCTAGAGGCCGCGGGTGAGGGTGGTGTCCCAGACGCGGCCGACGCCGGCGATGAAGGCGGCCTCCCGGAAGCTCACGTCGTGCTTCCGGCGCGTCTCCACCAGCGTCTCGAAGCCCCGCTGCATCACCTTCCGGAGTTCCGCGTTCACGCGCTCGAGCTCCCAGTAGAAGTGCTGCTGGTTCTGGGACCACTCGAAATAGCTCACGGTCACCCCGCCGGCGTTGGCGTACACGTCGGGTATCACTTGGATGCCCCGCTGCGCGAAGATCGCGTCTGCCTCCGGCGTCGTCGGTCCGTTGGCCCCCTCGACGATGATGCGCGCCCGCACGTCCCCGGCGTTGTCCTTGGTCAGCACGCTCGCCAGTGCCGCGGGGATGAGCACGTCGCAGTCGGCGAAGAGCACGGCGTCGCCGGGCCGATGCTCCCCGCCCGTGAAGCCCACCAGGCTCCGGTGCCGCTGCACGTGCGCGGCCGCGGCCTCCACGTCGATGCCTTCCGGATTCACGAAGGTGCCCGCGATGTCCGCGATGGCGACGACCTTGCCGCCCAGGGTCACGAAATCCCGCGCCGCCCAGGTGCCCACGTTGCCGAAGCCCTGAATCGCCGCGGTCATGCCCTGGGGCGTCTCCCCCAGCGTCGCGAGCAGCTCTTCGAGGGCGAAGATCACTCCCCGCCCCGTCGCCGCGTCTCGACCGACGGACCCCCGGAGCGCGACGGGCTTCCCCGTGACCACGCCCGGCTCGTACCCGTGGTACTTCGCGTACTGGTCGAAGATCCACGCCATCACCTGGCCGTTCGTGTTGACGTCCGGCGCCGGGATGTCCTTTGTCGCGCCGATGATGTCGTGAATGCCGTCGACGAAGCGCCGGGTCAGCCGCTGCGTTTCCGCCGATGAGAGCTCGCGCGCCTTCACCGCGATGCCCCCCTTCGCGCCGCCGAAGGGCACGCCCACGATGGCCGTCTTCCAGGTCATCAGGCTGGCCAAGGCCGTGACCTCGTCCGAGTCCACGTGGTGGTGGTAGCGCAGCCCGCCCTTGAAGGGGCCGCGCGAGTCGTCGTGCTGCACGCGGAACCCCATGAACGTGCCCACGGTGCCGTCGTCCATGGCGATGTTGCACTCCACGCGCACCTCCCGGTGCGGCGTCAGCAGCTGCTTGGTGACGTCGCCGGGGATGGCGAGGGTGGCGCAGGCCTCTTCCACGTAGCGGCGCGTGTTCTCCAGAAAGCTCGACATGCCCGCGAGCTTACCCGCGCGACTCGCCTCCGTGAACGAGGGCCTTCGTCGACGTGGCTACACGGAGGCGCGCAGCGGCGCGACCCCGGCTTCGGGAGCCTCCTCCCCGCGCGCCCGGGAGAACACCATCGTCCCGTCTTCGACCTTGCTGTACCTCAGCGTGAGCAGGTCCTTTAGGTAGTTCTGGTGGATGTGCCAGGGGTCCACGGAGCCCTGCTTGGGCAGCTCCGCGAGCGCCCGCCGCACATAGCCGCTGGAGAGATCGAGCAGCGGCACGTCCTCGAGCCCCTCCTCCCGCGCAGCCACCGCCACCTCGTGCCCATGCTTCGCCATGTGGTTCAAGAGCCGGGTCACCGCGGCGCAGCTCAGGTCCACCTTCAGGGTCCAGCTCGCGTTGGTGTAGCCCACGGCGAAGGAAAGGTTCGGGATGTCGCTCAGCATCATGCCCCGGTACACGTAGAGTTCCGAGGGATCGGGGCGCCGACCGTCCACCTCGAGCGCCACGCCGCCCAGGAACTTCAGCTTCAGCCCCGTCGCCGTCACGACGAGGTCCGCGTCGAGCGTGTCGCCGCTCTCGAGGACCAGGCCCGTCTCCGTGAAGCGTGCGATGTGGTCCGTGACCACGTCCGCCTGGCCACCCCTCAGCGCCTCGAAGAGGTCCCCATCGGGAATGAGGCAAAGCCGTTGGTCCCAGGGCCCGTAGCTCGGGTTGAAATGCGTCTCGACGTCGACGGCGCCCCCGGTCCCCTCGCGCACACCCTTCATGAGGAAGGCACGCGCGCGGTCCGGGAGCTTCTGGCAGAAGTTGTAGAGCGCGATGCTCAACATCACGTTCTTCCACTTCGTCAGCTGGTACGCCGCGCCGCGCGGAAGGACCTTGCGAAGCCCGTTGGCGATGGCGTCTTCCGCGGGCGTCGAGAGCACGTAGCTCGGCGAGCGCTGCAGCATCGTGACCTTGGCGGCCCCGGAGGCGGCCAGCGCCGGCACGAGCGTCACCGCCGTCGCGCCGCTGCCGATGACGACCACCTTCTTGCCCTGGTAGTCGATGTCCTCGGTCCACTTCTGCGGGTGCACCATGCGCCCGGCGAAGTCCTCCACGCCCGGGAAGTCCGGCGTGTAGCCCGACTCGTAGTCGTAGTAGCCGCTGCACATGAAGAGCCAGCGGCAGCGGATCGCGACGTCCCCCGCGTCCTTCGTGGCGATGGTCACGGTCCAGCGCGCCGTCTCGCTCGACCAGCGCGCGGCCTTCACCCAGTGGCCGAAGCGAATGCGCTCGTCGATGCCGTACTCCGCTGCCGTCTCTTGCAGGTAGCGAAGGATCGAGGGCCCATCGGCGATGGCCTTCTCGTCCTTCCAGGGGCGAAAGGAGTAGCCGAGCGTGTGCATGTCCGAGTCAGAGCGAATGCCCGGATAGCGGAAGAGATCCCAGGTGCCGCCCATGGCGTCCCGGCCCTCCACGATGGCGTAGCTGCGCTCGGGGCAGTCCCGCTGCAGGTAGTACGCCGCCCCGATGCCGCTGATCCCGGCACCGACGATGAGAACGTCGAGGTCTTCGGTCATGTGTTTACACCTCTGTAAGTATAGCCGGCCCCGGGAGTCACCGCAAGCGTAGACGGATGGGACCGCGGGCCGTGGAGGGGTCCACCACCCGGCCCTTCTGGGTGATCTCGAGGCGCCCGGCCGCGACGAGACGCCGCGCGGCGCGCCGCGCCGGCTCCATCAGCACCCGCCAAGCGTCGGGCCGCACGGCGCGGGCCGCTTCGCTCGGGCAGATGGTCTTGCCCCGCGCACGCTGGGCGAGCAGCGCCAGGATGGCGACTTCGAGCGCTTCGTCCGTGGGCCCCGCTTTGGCGCTCCGGCAGGCCTTCGAGCAGAAGCGCACCTGCTCCCAATCCCGGGACCATTTCTTCCGCCACTCGATGCGCCGGCCACAGGCGACGCAGCTCTTGGGCTCGGGGGTCACCTCGCGGAGCTTGGCGCCACCGGCGCCCAACCCCAAGGCCGTGCCATGGCCGTCATCGACCTGCGCCGCCGCGTCCTCACCGACGCGCTCCCGGATCCGGACGAGGCCTACGTCCTCTACTGGATGACTGCCTATCGCCGGGCGACGCACAACCACGCCCTCGACCGGGCCCTCGAGCTTTGCCGCGAGACAGGCAAGCCGCTCCTCGTGCTCGAGGGACTTCGCGCCGGCTACCGCTGGGCCAGTGACCGCATGCATGCCTTCGCCACCCACGGCATGGCCGACAACGCGGCGGCCTTCGCCGCGGCCGGCGTGACCTATCACGCCTACCTCGAACCGGAGCCGGGCCACGGCCAAGGCCTCCTCGAAGCCCTGGCCGCCAAGGCCGCAGCCGTCGTTACCGACGACTACCCGGCGTTCTTTCTGCCCCGCATGCTCGAAGCCGCCGCGGACCGGCTCGAGGACGCGCACGTGGCCTTCGAGGCCATCGACGGCAACGGCCTCTACCCGATCCGCGACACGGACCGCATCTTCACCATGGCGCATAGCTTCCGGCGGCATCTCCAAAAACGCCTCCCGAAGTACCTCGACGGCGCCCCGGCGGCGACGCCGCTCGCGGGCTACGACCTCGGACCGGCGGAGCTGCCGCCGGCCGTTCGTGAGCGCTGGCCCGCCGCGGACCTGGGCAACGTCGACCTCGGCGCCTTCCCCATCGATCATTCGGTTTCGCCCGGGGAAGAGCAGGGCGGCAGCGTCGCCGCGGAGGCGCGTCTCCAGCGCTGGCTCGAGCGCCGCTTCTCCCGCTACGGCGACGACCGCAACCATCCCGACGACACGGCAGCCAGTGGGCTCTCGGCGCACCTCCACTGGGGGCACCTCTCCCCCTGGGCCGTGTTCGAGGCCATCACGGCCCGGGAAAGCTGGGCACCGGAGCGCATCGCCGCCAAGCCGAACGGTAAGCGCGAGGGCTGGTGGAACATGGGTCCGGCTGCCGAGGCCTTCCTCGACGAGCTCGTCACCTGGCGGGAGATCGGCTTCAACATGGCCGCGCTGTCGCCGCGCTTCACCGAGTACGAGTCGCTCCCCGAGTGGGCCCAGAAGACCCTCGCCGAACACGAGGGCGACGAGCGCCCCTACCTCTACACGCACGCCCAGCTCGAGGGCGCCGAGACCCACGACGAGATCTGGAACGCGGCCCAGCGCGAGCTCGTGCGGACCGGACGCATGCACAACTACCTGCGCATGCTCTGGGGCAAGAAGATCCTCCA
>JBCCAW010000118.1:0-12640 GCA_039814655.1 Myxococcota bacterium
CAGACGCTGCTCCGCGACGGCGTAGAAGTGCGCGCGCAGCCGGAGGGCGAAGCGCTCGCGGCGGCGGAGGCCCGACCGTGAGCGGAACGGGCAGCGACGGCGGCGGTTCGGATCGCGAGGGCAGCGGACCGCATCACCTCGGCGAGCTCGCCGCGGAGCAGGCCGAAAGCGACGCGCGCTTTCTCGCCGGCGCGCGAGGCATCGCGGCGACGAGCGTTCGCCGCGCCGTCACCACCACCATGCTCTACCTGGGCTTCGGGGCCTTCGGGCTCTTCGCCTTGCTCCAGCTCCCGGTGAACCGGCTCCCGGAGGTCGAGCTCCCGGTCATCGCCGTGGTCACCACCTACACCGGCGCTTCGCCGGAAGACGTGGAGACGCTGCTCACCGAGCCCGTCGAGCGCGCCGTGAGCGGCGTGGCCGGCGTCGAGACGGTGACGAGCACCTCGCGGCAGGGCGCCTCGCTCGTGCTCATTCAGTTCACCTGGGGCACGGACATGGGCGACGCCGAGGCCGCGGTCCGGAAGAACCTCGACATCTTCGCCGGCGAGCTCTTCCCGAGTGACGCCAGCCGGCCGCTCACCTTCGCCTTCGACCCGAGTCTCGCGCCGGTGATGTTCATGGCCCTCGAAGGGCCCCTCGACGGGCACCAGCTCCGGCGCCTCGCCATCGAGCGCGTGCAGCCCTACCTCGGCCGCCTCGACGGCGTGGCCGCGGCGGAGGTCATCGGCGGCCTCGAGCGGCAGATTCAGGTGCGCCCCAAGCTCCGGCGCCTCCAGGCCCTCGGCATCTCGCCGGCGCAGCTCGTCGACGCGATTCGCGCTGCCAACGTGGTCACGCCTTCCGGCGCCCTCGACGACGGCACGCAGGCCATGAACCTGCAGCCCACGGGGCTCTTCGGTGACGTGGACGAGATCCGCGACGTGGTCGTGGCCTACCGCGGCGCGCGCGCGGTGCTGCTCCGGGACGTGGCCGAGGTGGTCGACGGCTTCGAGGACGAGACGCACGTCGTGACCTCGAACGGCGCGCGGGCGGTCACCATGGCCATCCGCAAGCAGTCCGACGCCAACACGGTGCAGACCGCGCGCACGGTGCGCGACGCGCTCCCCGGCGTGCTCGAGCGCCTCCCCGTGGGCGTGACCATCACGCCGCTCTTCGACGAGAGCCAGTCCGTCGTACGGGCCGTGACCAACCTGGGGCTGACCGCAGCGCAGGCGTTTCTGCTCACGGGCCTCGTGCTGCTCATCTTCCTGCGGAGCTGGCGGACGAGCCTCGTGGCCGTGGTCGCCGTCCCGACGTCGATTCTGCTGGCCTTCGCGGTGATGCAGTGGCTCGACGTCACGCTGAACCTCATCAGCATGGCAGGCCTCGCCTTGGCCATCGGCATGCTCGTCGACAACGGCATCGTGGTGCTCGAGGCGGCCTTCCAGGAGCTCGAGAAGGGCAAGGCGCCGGCGCGCGCGGCCCTCGAAGGCGCGAAGGAGATGGGCATGCCCCTCTTCGCCTCGACGCTCACCACGGTGGTCGTCTTCCTGCCCATCCTCTTGGTCGAGGGCATCGCCGGCGAGCTCTTCCGCGATCTCGTGCTGACCATCTCCATCAGCCTGCTCTGCTCGCTCTTGGTGGCGCTCACGCTCGTGCCGCTCATGGCCTCGCGCTTCGCGAGCCGCGACGCCGAGAGCGCCTTCGTCCGGCGCATGGAGCGGCTCACGGGCGGCCTCGACCGCCTGGGCCCGGCCTACGAGCGGGGGCTCTCCCGGGCGCTCCGGAACCGCGGGCGCCTGCTCGCCGGTGCCTTCGGCGGCTTCGCGCTGGCCGCCGCGGCGGTGCCGCTGCTCGGCCAGGATTGCCTGCCCACGGCCGACGTGCGCCTGCGGCGCCTCGAGCTCGCGGCGGCGCCGGGCACGAGCATCGACGAGATGCGTGAGCTCGTGGCCGAGGTGGAGGCCATCGTGGACGACGCGGTGCCCGAGGCCGAGGTGGTGAGCGCCGACTTCGGCGCCTCCGAGGGCTTCGCCGCGCTCTTCGGCGCCACGGCCAACGCTGGCGTGCTCCGCGTTCGCCTGCCGCCGCCCGGGGACCGGGAGCGCTCCCAGCAGGAGATCGAGGCCGTACTGAGCGAACGCTTCCGGGCGGAGGTCGCCGGCCTCGACGTGCGCATCCAGTCCTTCAGCCTGAACGGCGGCGGCGGCGACATCGCGCTCAAGATCTTCGCCGACGACCTCGAGGTGCTCCGGGACACGGGGGAGCGCATCCGCGACGCGGTGGAGCGCGTGGAAGGCGTGGAGCAGGCGCGCTTCTCCATGGTGCAGGGCAGCCCGGAGCTGGAGCTCGACCTCGACCGGGCGCGCATGCGCCAGCTCGGCATCGCGCCGGCGGAGGTCACGAGCGCCGTGGCCATCGTCTACCAGGGCGAGACGGCGACGTTCTATCGCGACGACGAGGGCGAGCATTCCATCCGCGTGCGCGCGGACCGTAGCGACCGCGGCGATCTCGACCAGCTCCGCTACCTCCCGATCCCCCTGCCTCAGGTCGCTGGGCTCGAGGCGGACTCGGGCTCGCGCCGCGTTGGGGCGCCCGGCGCCATGAACACCGCGCGCTTCATCCCGCTGAGCGCTGTGGCCAAGGTGAGCGACCAGCTCGGTCCCGTGGACATCGAGCACGAATCCCAGCGGCGGCTGGCGACGGTCGCGCTCACCGTGGAGGGCCGGGACCTCGGCGCGGTGATCGAAGACGTGGAAGGGCAGCTCGCCACGCTGGCGATTCCCGAGGGCGTCGAGGTGATCACCGGCGGCGCGGCGGAGGACCTCCGGGACGCTTTCTTCAAGCTGGCGCTCGCGCTGCTGGCGGCGCTGACGCTCGTCTACATGGTGATGGCGTCCCAGTTCGAGTCGCTGGTGGAGCCCTTCGTCATCATGTTCACGGTGCCGCTCGCGAGCGTGGGCGTGGTGCTCGCGCTGGCGCTCACGGGCACGACGCTCCAGGTCACGGCGCTCGTGGGCGTGATTCTCCTGGGCGGGGTGATCGTGAACAACGGCATCGTGCTCATCGACGTGCTCAAGCGGCGGCGGGCCGAGGGCCGCGATCTCGTCGAGGCGGCGCTCGAGGCTGCACGCACGCGGCTCCGGCCCATCCTGATGACGGCGCTCACGACCATTTTGGGCATGCTGCCCCTCGCCCTGGGCATCGGCGACGGCGCCGAGACCTGGGCGCCCATGGCCCGGGCGGTCATCGGCGGCATGATCGTGGGCACGGCGCTCACGCTCTTCGTCATCCCGGCGCTCTACGTGAGCCTGCGCGGCTTCCTCGACCGGCCGCGAGGCCAGCAGCCGGAGCGTACCGCTGTGGAGGTGCCGGCGAAGCCGGAGACGCCGCCGGCGGCCGGCGCCGCGCGCGTCATGACCTGAGCTGGCCGTTACGCCCCTGGGCTCGCGCTTGCTCGGGCCTTGCGGCGCTGGTAGCCGGAGAGGGTGACGGCCCGCGCTCTCGTGTTCTCTCCGCTGCTCCTGGCGCTCGCCGCCTGCGCCGCGGGCCCCGCCGACCCCTACGTTTCGTCGAACGCGCAGCTGGTCTTTTCGGGAACGGAGGTCGTGCCCGGCGCCTACCCCTGGCTGGTGTTCACGGGAGGCTGCACCGGCGCCCTGATCAGCCCGGACTACGTACTGACCGCCGCGCACTGCTACGGCTACCGGGAGCGGAACGCCGAAGGCACCCTCGAGGGCATCGCGTTCTCGAGCGGGCCCGTCACCATGGGTCATCCGGACCTCGACGACCCGGCGGCCACGCGGCACGAGGTGGCGGAGGTGCTGCTCCACCCCGACTACATCCCGCTGACGCGCGACGAAGTCTGGGGCCGCGAGCCCTACGACATGGCGCTCCTTCGCCTCGCCGAGCCCGTGTACCTGGACGACTACCTCCGGCTGCCCACGCGCCAGCCCGCCGTGGGCGAGCGCGTGCGCGTCGCCGGCTGGGGCCTGAGCGAAGACGGGCGCATCCGGCACGCCCGGGAGGCGGAGCTCGAGGTCCGGCCGCGGACCGGCTGCTTCAGCGGCGACGAAAAGCGCTTCTGCACCCGCGGAGGGCCGGACGACCGGAGCGCGAACATCGGCTCCGGCGACAGCGGCGGGCCCGTCTTCGTCGACCTCGGGGACCGCTTCATGAGCCTGGGCATCAACTCGACGAGCAACGGCGGCGCGGACAACACCTTCGCCTCGCACGCCGCGTCCTACGCGCTCGTGGACTGGGTGCTCGAAGCCACAGACGGCGCCTTCGCCTGCCTCGGCGACGACCCGGCGCGCGGCTGCTTCGCCCTCGTGGACGAGTGCGCGACGGGCCGGGTCAGCTGCGACGCGCGCGCCGCCTGCGAGGACTTCGAGCTCGGCTTCCGCTGCCTCTGCGACGCCGGCTACCAGGGCGACGGGTACACCTGCGAAGACGTCGACGAATGCGCCCGCGACGCCTGCAGCCCCGACGCCTTCTGCACGAACACGCCCGGCAGCTTCGAATGCGAATGCGCCCCGGGCTTCGTCGGCGACGGCCTCCGCTGCGAAGCCGACCCGGCGCTGATGGGCGACGGCGGCTGCAGCGCAGGCGTTGCGAGCGGGCTGCCCATGCGCGCCATGTGGATGCTGCTCGGTCTCGTGGCCGTGATGCGCGCCCGGCGCTTCCGACGGGGCGAACGAAATGGCCGGCGCTCGCACCGTTGAGCCGAGGCTCCCGGCCGCTCAGTAGTGCACGCCGCCGTAGGCGCCGACGAGGTGAACGGCCCCCGTGCTCAGGCGGCGGGGCACGGCAAAGGAGTAGTCGACACCGATGGCCACCCGGCCGACGGTGAAGCCCATGGCCGAGCGAAAGCCGGCCCCGGTGAACTCGGCCTCACGCACGCACGTGCCGCCGCGACAGACGTCCCGCGCCAAGCGCCCGAGCTGGTAGCCGAGGTCCATGGAGAAGCCCACGCCGGCGACGGTCGCCGACCGCGAACGCCTCAGCGTGAGCCCGAGGTACGTCCCAAAGAAGCTCTGGCGTGCGTAACGGCCACCGGACGTCTCTCCGGGAATCGCCGCAAAGGGCACACCGACGACCGGTGATAACTGGAACTCGCGCTCGATGTACCAGGTCCCGACGCGGCCCGACGCGCAGTCCGCGATCATCCCGCTGTGGGTCTGACGCGTTCGGGCGTCGTAGAGCGTTCCGTAGCTCGCAGGGCATCGGAAACGCCGCCGCCTGATGCGTATGGGCGGGCGCATGGGCAGGAGAGGAAAGGCGACCAGGCCGGCGACGCCGAAGCCTTGCTCCCCCACGTCCTGGTCCTGGTCGCGGCTCGTCGAGAGCACGAGCGAGAGAAACACGATGGGGTAGTAGCCCTTCGTCTCGTCCTCGAGGCGCACGCGCGCCGGACCCCGGTCCGCCTCGGGTCCCGGCTGAGCCTCGCCCGAAGGGCTGTCCATGCGCTCGGACCCAAGGGGCCTCGAATGTGAAGGCGCGAGCTCGTCGTCGGTCGCCTGAGCAGCACGCCTTGGCGCCGGGGGCACCTCGTCGTCCTCCGCCTGCCTCGAGGGTGGGGGCGGCCCCTCGGTGCTTTCCCCCGTCTCCGTCTCTCCTTCCGGCGCGAGCTCGCCAAGAGGAATCTGCGCGAACGAAGTCGCCGGGCCTACGAGGGCCGCGAGGGTCACGAGGACCGCGTGCGTCGCGAAGCCCGCCGCGCACCTGCTGCGTGTCCCCCTTTCGAAGCTCCCCGCGCAGTGCCCTGCGGCCCCGGTCATCGGTCCGGCACCCAGCTGCGCACCGTGGGCAGCGTCAACGCGCGAACGAGGGGGTAACGAAGGCCGACGTAGGGCGCGCTCTCCTTCGCCCGCGTCGCCAGCCGCACCGCGAGGTCCCGAAGCTCCTGCGCGCGCTCCCGGTCGTCGCCCTCGAGATCCGTGAGCGCGCGAACGCGGCGCGCCTCGAGGAGGCCGATGTGCATGTTCCAGGCGTGAGAGGCGACGAGCATCTGCTGTTCGCCGGTGCGCGCCTCACGGCCGCCGGCGCGCAAGGCGTCCAGGGCCGTGGCCTCGTACACGGGCTGCTCGTCGGAGGTCCGGAGAAAATCCGCGACGAGCTGGGCGAAGAGGGCCTCGCGCTCACGCCAGGGCGCCGTCAAGGCCGGCCCGCCGTCGGCCTCGGCGGCCACCATCACCGCGCGGACGCGCGCCAAGGGCTCGATGAAGGCGACGCCCTGCACGCCCCGCCCCGGGTCGCCACGCATGGTCACGATCCCGACGAGGCGCCCCTGCTCGTCGACCGCAGGGCCGCCGCTGTTGCCCGGGTTCACGCTCATGGCGATCTGCACCAGCCCGTCGTTTCGCGGTCGGCTCAGCTCACCGCTGACGGCCGCCGGATAGCGCTCGCGGAGCTCGAGGGGGTAGCCAGACGCCGAGATGCGCTGGGAGAGCATGAGCTCGGGATCCTGCTGCGGGATGGGAACGGTGCGGGGCGCATCGCGCTTCACGCGGAGCACCGCCAGGTCGTGCTCGAGGTCGATATGAAGGACGCGCGTGGCCACGGCCTGGTCCTCCCCCGGGAAGATGGCCGCCAAGAAATCCACGCCCTCGACGACGTGCCGCGCGGTGACCACGAGGCCCCGCGGGTCCACGACGACGCCGGTCCCGAGCCGCGAGCTCGGCGAGACGATCACCCGGCCATGGCCGCTGCGCCCTTCGTAGGCGGCGACGGCCGAACCTGATACGCCCACCAAACGAACGGTCGCTTGGTCTACCGGGCGAAGACGAATGACCGGCGCGGCCTCGGGTGCCTGCGCCTTCGCGGCGACGGTGAGCTGCGCGGCGACGGTGAGCCCCACCGCACCGGCCAGCAGCGCCAGCACCGCGCCCGTCGCGTTCATGTTTTGCCTCATCGCAGCGTCCGGAAGGAGTTGGCGAAACCGAAGGCGAGCTCATCGAACTCCGCGTCCTCGTCGGGCCCTTCGGCGAAGATCTCGAAGACGTGCGTGGGCGTCACGAGCAGACGGAGCAGCCGGCGCACGTCGCCCTTGCGAAAGACCATGGCGCGCCCTCCGTAGCCCTGGCGGGTCCAGGCCCGGTCTTCGACCACGGTAAAGCCCTCCTCCCGTGGCGCCTGCCGGGCCAGCTCCACCACGGAGGCGCCCATGCGCTCCCCGAAGTCGTAGGCGCGTACCCACAGCCGGAGCTCCGGGCCCTCGATTTCGTAGCGGTGCACCCGCCGTTCCTGCTCCTCGTGCCGAAAGGTCGTGCTCACGTAGCGCGGCGTCCCGGGGAAGCGCGCCGCGAAGCCAGCTTCGAGGGGCTGGTACCACCGCCAGGGGCCCGGCGTACCGTCCCCGGCGGGGCTCGCGGCGTCGTCCTCGTCGAGCTCCAAGGAGCCGAAGAAGCTGCGGGCGCGGCGAGCCTGCACCGCGTTCGACGCGGCCGCCACGGGCATGGCGGCTACCAGGCGGACGAGGCGCGCCCGGCCCCGGTAGCTGCGGTGATAGACGACGTAGGCCTCACCGGTCGGCAGCGTGCCATCCACGATGGCGTCGATGACCTGGTAGCCCTCGGGTGAGCGGTACACTTCGGTCGTGCGCGTCTCCAGCGCCGCGAAGCTTCGCTGGCGAACGACGTCTTCGCGGTCCCGGAGGTCCACCACGTCGCCTACGATGCCGCCTTCGATGACCTGCACGCTCGCTTCGTAGAAGGCCGGACCACTCACGCCCGCCATGCCCACCTTCACGAAGCGGGCGCCGTCGACGACATGGCCTCGTTCACGAAAGGGCCGGGCCCGTCCAGGGACGAGGCAGCGGAAGCCACCAATGTCGGGCCGATAGGAGCTCCAGCCGGGAATGCGCACGCTTCCGCCGGAGCTCGCGGTCGCCGCGGCCGGGGCGGCGGACGCGTTGGCGGAGGACGCGCTGGCCGAGGCAGCGCGCGACGGGGAAGGCCGAACGAGCTGGTCCCGGGACTCGTCCGGCATGGGCCGGTCGCCGGTCGCCGGTCGCGCGCCGGGCGCCGACCGCGGCGCGTAGGCACAGGAGGCAGCGAGGCAGGCCAAAAGAAGCAACGGTCGATGCAACACGGCGACGTTCTATCAGGGTTGGCGACCGATCGTAGACCGTCACGCGGTCCCACGGCGCTCCGGTCCCAGCGCGGCGCCAGGGACCCGGACCGGCGCCCGCATGCCCCAGCGCCGCAGTGGCCGGATAGGACCCGTCCGCGGCGCGCGATGTGACGTGTAGGCTCTCCGCCATGCGCGAAATCGAGACCGCCGAAGCGCTGGCCGCTTGGCTGGCGACGCCGGGCCGCGAGCCCGTCGCGGTGCAGGCGCAGGACCTCGGCGCCCACGAAGCGCAGCTTCTCCGCGAGGACTTTTCGGGCTCGCTCTTCCTCGGCTGCAACTCGAGCGAAGCCGTGGCCGGCCACCTCGTCGCCACCGGGGCCGTCGTGCTTCCGAAGGTCGGCGAGTTTCTCTTCCGAACCCATCACGCGCGCCTCTACACGCCCGAGGAGCTCTTCGCGGGCTTCGACCTTGCAGATCCCGAGGCGCATCACAAGACGCCGGACCACCGCATCTACGAGGAGTACGTGCGCTCTGGGAAGCCGAGCGGCGAGACCATCGAGGTCACCCTCGCCCGGCGCCTTCACGACCACAGCATCACCGACGCGCTCCACGACTTCCTCGGGGAGGACGCCCGCGTCGTCGCCATCATGGGCGGCCACGCCATGGAGCGCGCGGACCCCCTGTACGCCGCCGTGGCGCGCATCGCCCGGGGGCTCACCCGGAGGGGTTACGTGATGGTGAGCGGCGGCGGGCCCGGGGCCATGGAGGCCACGCACCTCGGCGCCTACCTGGCGAACTTCCCGGACGACGCGACGCTCGACGAGGCGCTCGCCATGCTCCGCCCGCGACCCCCGGGCGGCACCCGGGGCAAGGAGTACGCCGACGCGGACTGGCTGCACCGCGCCATGCGCGTGCGCGCGCGCTTCCAGCTCGACGCGCCGCGCTTCCACAGCGTCGGCATCCCCACCTGGCACTACGGCCACGAGCCGCCCGCGGCCTTCGCGACGCGCATCGCCAAGTACTTTGCCAACAGCGTGCGTGAGGAAGGGCTCCTCGCCATCGCCCGCCACGGCGTGATCTTCGCCCCGGGCAGCGCCGGCACCACGCAGGAGATATTCCAGGACGCCGCGCAGAACCACTACCGGACCTTCGGTGCGCCCTCGCCCATGGTGCTCTTCGGCAAGGACTACTGGACGCGGGTCCGGCCGGTCTGGCCGCTCCTCGAGCACGTGGCCCGCGGCGAGGACTATGGCCAGCTGCTGTCCATCACGGACGCGGAGGCCGACGTGGTGGCGGCCATCGAAAGCTACGACCGCGCGGCGTGGTGAAAGCGCGCGTTAGGGCCGCGGCACCCGGCTGCACTTGCCAGCGGCGTCACGACGGCCCGAAGCTTGGAGCGGCGCGGCCCGCTAGGGTCGTGCACCGGCGCCATGCCTGAACGACCCTTACGCGTCCTCTTCGTCGCTCCGGATTGCAACCCGCAGTGGCATTCGCTCCCGGCGCTCGTCGCCAACTACTACCGTGCGCTCTCGCGCGTCGCGGAGGTCACGCTCGCCACGCAGGTGCGCAACGAGGAGAACCTCGCGGCCTTCGTGCCGCCCGGGGCCGCCGTCGAGTACCTGGACACGGAGTCCGTCGCGGGTCCCGTGCACCGGCTCACGCAGAAGCTCGTGCCGGACCCGAACCAGGCCATGACGCTCCGCGTGGCGCTCCGCTACCCCAGCTCCATGGCCTTCGAGCATGCCGTGTGGAAACGCTTTCAGCCGCGCCTCGACGCCGGCGACTTCGACGTGGTGCACCGCGCGAGCCCCATGTCGCCGGTCGTCCCCAGCCCGCTCATGGTCTGGTCGCCGGTGCCCGGTGTGGTCGGGCCCGTGCTCGGCGCGCTGAAGTGGCCGAAGGTCTTTCAGCAAGAGATGCGCCGCGAGCGCGAGTGGATGAACTACCTCCGGCCCGCGCACAAACTGCTGCCCTACTACCGCTCCGGGTACCGGAATGCCGCGGCGATTCTGGCCGGCTACCCGCACACGGTAAACGACCTTCCGCAGGAGAACCGGGACCGCATCATCGAGTTCTCCGAAGGCGGCGTGTCCACGGCGGACTTCCCCGAACGGACGCACGCGCCCTATGACCGCGCGACGGTGCTCTTCGTGGGCCGCATGGTCCCTTTCAAGCAGCCCGAGGTGCTCGTGCGGGCCTTCGAGGCCAGCCCGACGCTCCAGCGCCACCGCCTCGTGATGGTCGGCGACGGGCCCGAGCTTCCGCGACTGCAGGCCATCGTCGACGACGCCGGCCTCGGGCATTGCGTGACGCTCACCGGCACGCTGCCCTTCGACGAGGTGATGGCGCAGATGTACGCCGCGCAGATCTTCGGCTTTCCCTCGATCCGCGAGCAAGGAGGCGGCGTGATCCACCTCGCCGCCATGGCTTCCGTACCGAGCGTCGTGGTGCGCTACGGGGGCCCGGCCCATCGCGTGCCCGAGGGCACCGGCGTGCGTGTACCCCTCGGCGGCTTCGAGGCCCTCGTGGGCTCCTTCCGTCGCGAGCTCGAGGCGCTGGTGGACGCGCCGGACCGCATCGCGCGCATGGGCAAGGCCGCCCGCGCGTACACCGCGCGCGTTTACGATTGGGACCGGAAGGCCGCGAAGACCGTGGAAATCTATGAGTGGGTGCTCGGTCGCCGCCGTCAAAAGCCCGACTTCTACGCGTGACCTCGTATCCCGCCCTTGTCGTTTTTCGGGCGCTCCTGTAACTCCCCTCCCAAACGGGGGATAAGGGCGGTCCGATGGGTGCAGTTTCTTCCCATACGCGCGAGACGACTCAAAGCACGCGCCAGCGCTTTTTCCGCCGGTCGGAAGAACCGACCATCGGGTTCTTTCCGTGGGGCCTCCTGGGTCTCTTGCTCTTGCTCGCGGCGCTCCTCTATGGCGCGACGGCCTTCGCCAAGAGCACCATCGAGGCGCGTGTCACCGAGAGCCTCGAGGACGACCTGCGCGAGGCCGGCTACGACCACATCGACGTCGAGGTCGACGGCCAGGAGGTGACCCTGCGCGGCCCGGCGTCCGCGACGGTGACCGAGGGCGAGCTTCGGCGCCTGGGCCGCGCGAGCGCCGGGGCGACCTGGGCCGGGGCCCTTCCCGTCGCGCGGTCCGTGCGCGTCGAGCTTCTCGAACCCGCGGCGCCCGAGCCTGAGCCCGAGCCCGAGCCCGAGCCCGCGCCGGCCAGCTGGGCGGACCTGCGCGCCCGCCTCGAAGGCGGTGAGCTCACCCTCGAAGGCGAGGCGACGAGCTTGTCGGCGAAGGCCCTGCTCCAGCGCCTGGCCATGGCCGCGACGCCCGAGGACGAGTCCGCCGGGGTCGTGACGCGCGTCCGGTCCGTAAACGCGGAAGCCCTCACGGCGCGGGACCACCTGACGCCCTCCATGGAAGGCTCGGGAAACCTCGCCGAGCGGGCCGTGCGCGCCATCCGCACCTGCGAGAGCGGGGAGGCCAAGGTCGCCGGCGGCGTCTTCGAGTTGCGCTGCCTGGTCCCGGAGGCGGACCTCGAGGCCCTGCGCCTCATGGCGACGGCGCCGACCCAGGGAGGGAGCGTCGGAGGCGTCACCCTCGTCGCCACGGAACAGGCCGAGGCCTGCGACCGCCGCTTCGAGTCGGCGCTTCAGGGCCGCACCATCGAGTTCGCGGTGAACAGCGCGCAGATCACGCGGGCAGGAGAAAGGCGCGTCGACGCCATCGCTCGCGTAGCCGAACAATGCCCCGGCGCGATCCGCGTGGAAGGGCACACGGACGACACCGGTGACCGCGCGACGAACCTCACCCTGAGCCGCGCGCGCGCCGACGCGGTGGTCAACGCCCTCGAGGAGCGGGGCATCCCCGCCGAGCGTCTCCACGCCGTGGGCTTTGGGCCCGACCGGCCGCGGGAGGCCGGCACCAGCAACACCGCGCGGGCGCGCAACCGGCGCATCGAGTTTCACGTCGAAGCGCTCTGAAGGACGACCCATGGGTTTTTTGCTCGCACAGATCCTCGTTCTGCTCCTGCTGGCCGCCCTCGGCGGCGCGCTGCTCATGTACTGGTGGCTGCGGCGCCAGTTCGAAGACGTCACCGTAGAGATGAGCCGGACCACGGTGGAACGGGACCGCGCCCTCACGCAGCTCGACGAGCTCGAGCCCGCCTACGCGACGCTCCTGGCCGAGCGAGAGGCGCAGAAGCTCATCGACCCGGACTGGCGGGCGCGTATGGAGGCGGGCCTGGGCGATCTGCGCCGGCGCCTCGACCCGGTGGCGGCGGACGTGAAGGCCCTCAAGCCCGTCAGCAGCGGGGTCGACGCCGTGGCCGCGCATCTCCGGAGCATGCCGGTCTTCGACATGCAGCCGGTGCTCACGGCCGTGGAGACCATTCGCATTCCCACGCCCAAGGAGCCCGACCTCGGGCCGGTGCTGGAGGCCATTCGTGGCATCCAGGCGCCGAAGCCCGTGGACCTCGGGCCCGTGCTCGACGCCATCGCTGCCATTCCGGCGCCAAAGGAGACGGACCTCCAGCCCGTACTGGGAGCCATCGGGGGCATCGAGATGCCCGTGGCGAAGGAGAC
>JBCCAW010000175.1:0-10123 GCA_039814655.1 Myxococcota bacterium
AAGGAGGACGGTACTACGCGCACTACCCGCGCGTTACCGGTGGGTGGGAATGTACCGAGGACCGCTGAGCGAGTTCGCATCAATCGCGAGTTTCACGTCGTACCTGGCGGATGACCATAGTCGCTCGCCGGCCTAGCCCGGGCTTCGGACGCAGAGGCCTGGGCGGTGTACGTCCGCCTTGCTTGCTCGAATGCGAGCATTGGTGAGTCGTTGCTGCGTCAAGGGAGCAGGGTCCGCGGCGGAGCGTGTCAACGGGTTTGAGACTCGGGTGAGCTGATTTCTATGAAGCGAGAGAGGTCTCGACGGCGGCCGAGGTGAGGGGGTTGATGTGCACGGCCGCGGGGGGCGGCGGCACCTGAGGCGGTCCGTTGGGGAAGCGCTCGGGATGCTCTGCGAAGGCGGCATTGAGAGCGCGTTGACGGACGGCACGGACGGCTTCGACACGGCCGTGGAAGACGTTGGCGGGGGTGAAGAGCGCGAGGCCGACGTGGTGGTGGTCGTCGTTGTGCCAGGAGAAGAAGTCCTGGCACCAGCCGCGGGCGTGGAGCGGTCCGGCGAAGCGACCGGGGTAGTCGGGCTGGTACTTGAGGGTCTTGAACTGCGCCTCGCTGAAGGGGTTGTCGTCGGAGACGCGGGGCCGGCTGAACGAGCGGGTGACGCCGAGGGTCGCCAACAGCTGCCCGAGGGTGTCGCTCTTCATCGCGGAGCCCCGGTCGGCGTGGACACGGAGCCCCGGCTCGACTCAGTGCCGCGCGATGGTGTCGGCGAAGAGCTGGGCGGCGAGATGCTTGCACTCGCGCTTCGCCAGCATCCAGCCGACGACGTAGCGGCTGAAGAGGTCGAGGATGACGTAGAGACTGAGGAAGACGCCCTTTCGCAGCGTGGGCAGCTTCGTGATGTCCCAGGTCCACACCTGGTTCGGCGCGGTGGCGGTGAGGCGCGGCTTCGCATGGGTGTGCGGCGTGCGCTGAGCGCGGCGCTCCCGCACTTCGCCGACGTCGGCGAGGACGCGATACATCGTCCGTATCAAGGCCAGGTAGATGCCGCGCGAGAGCAAGGTGGCGTACACCTCACGGGGCGGCTGGTCGGCGAACTCGTCCGAGTGGAGGACGTCGAGCAGCTTGGTTCGCTCTTCGTCGGCCAGGCGTCGCGGGCTTGGCGGACGCGGCGGCGGCGCCGGGCGACGCGTCGGTGGACGCCGACGCCGGTAGAGCGTCGCCCGGCTGACGCCGAGGGCCTCGCAGGCGGCGTAGAGCGGCACGTGCGTCTCGCGCGCTTCGACCAACGCCATCAGTCGCTCTCGTCGCTGGGCGGGAGCGTCGTCAGCCCCAGCAGCTCGTGCCCTTTTTTTGGAGGTCGAGCAGCGAGTTCGCGACACGCAGCTGGCGCTCGAGCTCCGCGTTCTTCTTCTTCAGCTTCGCCAGCTCGCGCTCCGCCGCCGTCTGCTTCGGCTTCCGCCCGGGCTTCCGGGAAGCAAGCCCTTCGGTACCGTGAGCGCTGAGCTGCTGGCGCCAGGCCGAAAGGTGAGAACTGTAGAGGCCCTCCCGGCGAAGCAACGCGGCGACAGCCCCACGCTCACCGCTCGACAGCGCCGCGTCGGCGGCCTTCACGATGCGCAGCTTCTCCGATGCCGTGAAGCGACGGCGGCGCTTCCGCTCCGGGGTCTCCAGAGAGGCCCCGTTCATGTCTTCACGCGGGCCCGAGGAAGGCTTCGGCGAGCGAGTAGGTTTCGGCACGGTACGGATTCCATTCTCCGCCCTTCGGTACAGAGAAAGCCAGCAGCGGCTGCCTCCCGCGACGCTGGCACACAGGGAGCAGGGTCCGCGGCCGCTTGTGGCGTCTTGTATGCCCACTGATATCTGGGTACTGTCGTGAGTAAATCACTAAGAGGTGGGTCAGAGATGATGTTGCTGCACAAGAACGTTCTCATGCAGGCCGCTCGTACTGGGCCAACGCCCAAGGCAGGATACGCCGCGGCCATGCTGCGGCTTTCAGGCAACGCCGTTCTGTTCTTCGCATGCATGTTGGCGGTTTGGACTCCAAACGCTTTGGCCCGCGGCCAGGTGTGCATAGATGCCGGAACAGGGGGATTCGTGGACCCTCTTCAGGGCGGTTTCGATGTCCTGGACGTCGTTGCGCTACCCGGGGGAGGAACCTCCAACACTCGGATCTACCGAGGCGAGGTCGACGAAAGCGGAGTCAGCCTCACCGCGACCGTTTCCGACCCAAGTCTTCACGGACGGATGGTCGTGGGTCTGGATACCTGTATGCCCGCGGAGCCGACAGAGTGTTCATCGCAAACAGCGACCCCCACGTGCATTCCGACGGCAGGTGCTCAGTACGTATGCGAAATCGCTGCGTGCTCTGACTTGTGTTATTATATGGGTCCCCACTGGATAGTCTGCTTTTGCAGTTTGAGCCAGACGGGAGGGATCGATGCCTATACCGACTGCTCTCCGGAAGAGATAGACGCCAGTATAGACTGCAACGACTCCGGCGCAGAGTGCAGTGATACGAGCGCGGAATGCAACCAAGGAACGTGCACGGATTGGACATACGATGACCCGGAGCGTATGCCTGCATATGCCGAACTCTACTCAGATATCATGAGTTTTATCTAGAGGACATTCTTCAGTCCGAGAGATGACAGTCGCGGTGGTTTTCACGACGATGCCACACAAGAAGCCATCGATGGGCGCGATACGTCTTTCAGTCCAGGCTGTTAGCTGCAGAGCGCCGCGATCGCGCGTGGCGCCTGCGCGGCCGAGACCGTAGGCTCTCAAGTACCGCGGTGGTCGCCGCGGCGTCGCCCAGCGCGAACCTGACCTTCGGTCCCTCGCCGGTGCCGGTGCCGGCGCCGATGCTGGAGCGTGGGGCGTTCACCGCGGCGCTTCGCAGCGTCGTCGTCACCGGGGCCGTCGACGCCGCCCTCGTCTCGCGTGGCGGCGCACGCTCGTCGGCGAGGACCTCCTGGTGGCGGGGACCTGATCGTCGCCCGGAAAACGAGCCGGGGCCGGCCCGCTGCGGAACATGGGGATCCGACGTCACGCTTCGGCGGGCGGCACTCCAGAACGACAGAATGCGGGCGCCGTCGCGGCGAGCCTCGAAGACACTGGTGCGATACGCTGCCTGAGCCGGGCTCACTCATGCTCGGCGCGGCCTAAACGTACTCGACTCCCGTGCGACGCTCACGAACGTCCATCGCGTTCGGCGTGTGCTTGGAGCGGGCTCGGCCGGGAGTAGAACCCAGGGTGCACGCGGCAGCGCCGCCCGCGTCAGAGGTTGTCGAGAATCGGTTCCGGGACGGGGAAGGACGTCGTCTCGACGGCGACCTCCACGTCGTAGACGACGTCGCCCCGAAGCCGCTCTACCGCGTAGCCCGGGCTCTGGAGGCAGACGCCCACGGCCGCGGCGGCGATGCTCCCGTCTTCGAGGTCGAAGCTCGGGTTGCCCGCGAGCTGAACCCCGCAGGTCGCCTCACGCAGGGCGAAGCCCGTGAGCTCGAGCGAACCCTCGTCGTAGGCGCCGAGGCCGACGCCGGGCGGGGGCGGCTCGGGACAGTCGCCCCGCGCGACGCAGGGCGGCTCCGTGACCCCGACCACGAGCACGCTCTCGCCGCGGAAGGAGGCCTCCTGGGTCACCGCGATGCCGGCCTCGCGGACCTCTTCGATACGCGCCCGCGCGAGAATGAGCTCGGTCCGCTGCTGGACGCTGACGGCCCGGCCGCGTAGGCCCGAGCTCCGCTCGCCCGTCACGTTGCGAATCACGATGTCGCTCACCTCGGCCCGGCCGTCGCCCATGAAGCCGGAGCGCACGAGCAGGCCGGCTTCTCCGACGTCCTCGATGAGGGCGCGCTCGACCAGGCTCTCCGTGCCGTCGAGCACGATGCCGCGGCCCCAGGACCCCTCCGGCAAGGGCGGACCGGGCTCCGCGCCGCGCAGGTCGCGCACGAGCACGTCGCGGAGCGTGAGCCGGCCGTCGGTCGCGCCGATTCCCTGGTACCTCGCTCCGTCTACGACCAAGCGTTCGAGCGTGCTCTCCGCATCGGATAGGAACATGCCAATGCCGAAAGCGCCGTCCCGGGCGTTGCTCTCTCGCACGACCATGTCGTGAGCGACCAGAGTGCCGCTCATGACCGACACTCCGGCGACGAGCGTCTCTCGAATGACGAGACGGTCGAGGCGATGCGTTCCGCCGTTGAGCGTGATGCCACCACCCGAGAGCCCGCCGGCAGCGGCGACGCCTACC
The DNA here is from genome assembly GCA_039814655.1 of Myxococcota bacterium. Taxonomy (GTDB): domain Bacteria; phylum Myxococcota_A; class Polyangia; order Polyangiales; family Houyiibacteriaceae; genus CALCTH01. Next base: position 4,249 of record JBCCAW010000175.1, read on the forward strand.
AACGCATCGCTCATCATGATGTTGCCGCCCTCCGACGCGGAGATACCGTTGGTCGCGTTGCCAACCACGGCGACCCGCTCGATCTCGAGGGCCGAAGGACGGAGCGCGCTGAGCCCGGCCGTCCGGGACTCGGGCCGGGCCCGAGTCCCGGTAATCACCCCATCGCGGAGGCTCAGCGAGGCTCCTCCGCTGTCGACGCCGACAGCGACGTCGACGTTCCCGTCGGCCAGCACCCGTTCGGCCACGGCCTGCGCCCCGAGGAGTACGCCGAGCCCCGCGCTGTAGAAGCCCTCGGTGGGCTGCGTCCCCCGCACCACGAGCTCCGTGAGCGTCGCCGTCGTGCCGTCGCCCAGCACGGTGACGCCGGTCTCCACGTTGTCGAGCAGCAGGGTCCGTTCCAGCACGAGCCGCGCGCCCGCAGCCGCCTGCACCCCGGAACCGAGCGCGGCCGGGGGCGTTCGCTCGGCCGTATTCCGGATGACCGCCTCGGTCAGGGAGGCTGAGCTGCCGGTCCCGGTCACCGCGAGGCCCACGCCCACGAAGCCGTCGAAGGACACGCGCTGGCCCTCCACGGAGGCGCCGCCGTCGATGGAGAGCCCGAAGGTGTCCGCGGGGCCGGACCCGAGGTGCCGGGCGCCGAGGCCGTCGACGACGACGTCCGCGCCTCCGCCCACGCGCATGGCCGCCGGGTAGGTGCCCGTGCTCCGTACCTCGAGGCCGCGAAGCTCAACGCGCGGTCCCGCGCCCGTGACCCGCAGCGCCGGAAGGTCGCTCGCCGTGAGCGTCACGTCTTCGATCGCCCGCGCGGCGCTGCCCGGGCCGAGGCTCAGGATGGCCGGCACGTCGCCCGCGGCGACGAGGGTCGTGCGCGCCGCGCAAACGCCCCGAAGCGAGAGGGAATCGGGCCACTCCCGGTCCACCGCGTAGCTTCCCGCGGCCAGAGCGAGGAGCGCGCCCGGCGCGGCCCGGTCGAGGGCGTCCCCGAGCGCGCGAAAGGGCCGCGCGCTCGACCCGTCCCCGCCCGCTTCAGTCGCCGCGTCCACATGGAGGATGGGCGTTCCGGAAGGAACATCCGCCGTGGAGGCAAAGCGCCCCTCGCCGCACGCGCGCCCCACCGGCGCGCAGCCCGGTGTTCCCGGGAGGTGCACCTCGCCGGCGGAGCAGCGGCTTGGCGCATCGGCCGCGAAGGGCTCGCAGGCCCGCGCCCCCTCGATGCTCCGCTCGCGCCATCCCTCGGCACAGGGCCACTCGATCGGCGGCACGCCGTCGTCGAGCCAGGGAATGGCCACGGGAGGCGCGCCTTCGTCCAGCCAGGGGATGCGCGGCGCCTCGACGAGTCCGTCCGGGACATCGAGGCCGGCGTCGTCGCGGACCCCACCGTCCTGGGGACCAGCGTCCGTATCCGGCGCGCCGTCGTCGCCGCAGCCGGGGCCGGCGACACCGAGAACGACGAGGAAGAAGGCGAAGTTGACCCTACGATGCGCGCCCATTCCGTAACACTCTCGCGGCGCGGACGAGGCGACAAGGAGCTTCGAGGAGGAGCTCCATTCCGTGCGCATCGATCGGCCTCATGCCCCAGGGGCGCGCGCCGCTTCGATGGACCCCTCGGCGGCGGCGAGGGCGAGTAAGCTCTCGCCATGCCGCGTTCTGCGTTCCTTGCTTTCGTTCTCGTGCTCGTCGGGGCGTGCGGGGACGACGCGACTCCCGGCGACGACCTCGGCGGGGTCCCGGACGCGGGCGTCGACCTCGGGGGCGACGCCGACGCCGGCCCGCTCGTCATCGCCGCGCCGGACATCCCGTGGCTCGAGGCGGGCGAGCCTCCGGTCGCGGCGCCCGAGCTCCCCTGGCTCGAGGCGGGCCGAGCGCCCGTGGCGCCGCCGGCCGTCCCGTGGCTCGACCTGGCGGCGGATCTACGCCCCTTCGATCGCAATCCCCCGATCGCCTGGGCCTGCCCCGCGGGGTGGCGGCGCGTCGCGCCCACGGGCCTCCGCCCGAGCACCGTCTGCCAGCCCTTCGCCGGCGAGCGCGCGTCGGAGTGCGCGGCGGGCGAGCTCCACCTTCCCGGCGAAGCGGGCTGCCGGTCGCCGGGGCGGGCCTGTCCGGTGGGGACGTTCCCGAACACCGCGGACCTCGGCGGGGCCACCCGGCTCCACGTCGATCCGGCGGCCACACCCGGCGGCGACGGTTCGCTCGGCGCGCCCTTTGCGAGCCTCGCGACCGCGGCCTCGGCCGCCTCGTCCGGGGACTGGCTGGTGCTCGCCAAGGGGCTTCACGCGGCGCCGACGAGCTGGCCGAGCGGCGTCTCCGCGCGCGGCGCCTGCGCCGCGGAGACCGTGGTCACCACGCTCTCGGGTACCGCGGTGATCGCCGCGGGAGCGCCCAGCGCGAACCTGACCCTCGAGGACCTGACCCTCGGGCCCTCGCCGCTCCCGGGGCTGACCCTCGAGGGCGGCGCGGGCATCGTGGCGCTTCGCGGGGTCGTCGTGACGGGCACCGTCGGCGTCGCCGCCCTCGTCGCGCGCGGCGGCACACTCGTCGGCGAGGACCTCCTGGTGGCGGGGACGCGATCGTCGCCCGGGGCGCGGGCCGGGGCAGGCCTGCTGGCGAGCATGGGTGCCGACGTCACGCTCCGGCGGGCCGAGCTCCGGGACAACCAAAACGCCGGCGCGGTCGTGGCGAGCGGCACGGCGAGGCTCGAAGACGTGCTGGTGCGCGACACGCTCCCGGAGCCGGGCTCGTTCATGTTCGGGCGCGCCCTCGACTTCTTCGACTCGAACGCGACGCTCACGAACGTCGTCCTCGAGGACAACCGCGCGGACGGGCTCCACGCCGTGGGCGGGGCGAACGTCGAAGCGTCGAGCCTGGTCGTTCGGGGCACGCGCTCGCGCGAGTCCGATGGGCTCTCGGGCTGGGGCGTCCGCGTCGCCGCCGAGAGTGACGTGAGCGTCCTGGGGGGCCTCATCGAGGGCAACCAGGGCGCGGGTCTCGGGGCCGAGGGCGCCGGGGCCATGCTCACGGCGAGCGACGTAGTGGTGCGCGAGCAGCGCGGCGTCACGGCGACGGGGGAGACGGGCCACGGGCTCTTGGTGAACCAGAGCGGCGCCGCGACGGTGGAGCGCGCCGTGTTCCGGGCGAACCGGTCGGCCGGCGTGCTGGCGCTCAACGCGAGCCGGGCGGAGCTCACGGACGTCACCGTCGACTTCACCGAGACGAACGAGCTCGATGTGCCGACGGAGGGCTTCGGGGTGGCGAGCGCGGGCGGGTCGACGCTGACGCTGCGCCGCGCCTACGTCGCCGACAACGTGAGCACGAGCGCGGTGGTTCAGAGCGACGCGACGCTCGTCCTCGAGGACGTGCGCCTCGTCGGAGCGTTCCCGGACGGTCTGGCCGGCGGGCGGGGGGTCGAGGTGGTCAGCGGGGGCACGGCGACGCTCACGCGGGTCCGCATCGACGAGGTCCCGGCGAACGGGATCCGCTCCGAGGGCACGCTGGTCGCAACGGACCTCGAGATCCGCGACGTGTTTCAGCTTCCGGGGGAGCCTCTGAGCGGCAGCGGCATCGTGGTGCTCGGCGCCGACGCGACGGCGACGCTCGATCGCGCTCATGTCGAGCGCGTGCGCGTGGTCGGCCTCGGGGTGGACGCTGGACGGGTGCAGGCCACGGACCTCAGCGTCGTCGACGTCGTTGGTCCTCCCGAGGTGCTGGGCGCCGGCGTCCGCGCGCAAGGCGGCGCACGGCTGACGCTGACCCGCGGGCTCTGCGACGACCTCGACTACTCGGGCCTCGACGCGGAAGGCGGTGAGCTCGAGGCCGAGGACGTCGTGGTGCGGGGCGTGGCGACGCGCTCGGCCAGCGGGGCCGCCGCCGCCGCCTTGGTGCGCGAGGCGGGCACGCTCACGATCCGGAGAGCCCTCTTCGCGGAGAATACCGCGGGGCTCATCGTGACCGGGCTCGGCGCCACCGCCTCCGCCGAGGACCTCCGCATCGCCGATACGTCGTGGGAGCGCGCGGCCAGCGACGAGCGGGCGCCTTTCGCCGCGCTCGCGTCCAACGGAGCCGACGTCTCTCTCCTGCGCAGCGTCATCGAACGAACGGACGGCTTCTGTATCGCGGCGTTGAACGCGACGATCGACGCCCGCGATGTGAGCGTACGCGAACAACGGAACGGCGAGTCGCGCCTGGAGGGCTACGGCGTGCTGGCCCTCGGAGCCGAGGCCGATCTCACGTTAGAGCGGGCGCTGCTCTCGGCGACGGCCCTCAGCGCCGCCGTCTCCGCCGAAGGCGCGCGGCTATCGCTCACGGATGCCCGCGTCGAAGGCACCCGTCCGGTCATCGGGCCCAGCGAAGCGCTGTCCTTCGGAGGCGTGGGGGCCACGGCGGTGGAAGGGGGCGCGCTGACGCTCGAGCGCGTCACCATCGCGGAGAGCCTCGAAGCCGGCGTGGCCAGCATCGGCGAAGGGGCGCTCGTCACGCTACGCGACGTGACCGTGAGCACGACCGGCGACCCGATCTGCGCCGCGTCCCCGGAGTGCGCGCAGCCCCCGGGCGTCGGCCTGGCTGCATCCGAAGGCGGCTCCTTCGACGCCGAGCGAGTCGAGCTCCGCGATGGCGAGACCTGCGGCATTCAGGTGGGCGCGGGCTCCTCCGCGCGATTGAGGCGCGGGTTGGTCGTCGGGCACCCGGTCGGGATCTGCCTGCAAAGCGCGGGCTTCGACGCGAACCAGGTGACCGAGGGCGTGAGCTTCGAGGACAACGACGTCCTGGTGGAGAGCACCTCGTTCCCGGAGCCCGCACCGCCCCCGCTTCCCGACCTCGATTAGGGACGTGCTCGTGCGAGGGCCCCGGAGTGCGCGCAGCAACCGGGCGTCGGCCTAGGCGAAGCCGCGTGGGCTCCGCAGCGCGGCTGCCTGCCGAGCGGCAAGCTGCGCCACACGCGCCTCGGGTCCGAACTCGGGCTCGTCCGGTGGAAGGTGATCGCGCAGCGTGTCGAAGGGCACCACCTGCACGCAGGGACGCTCGGGCTTCGAGGCGCCGGCGGGACCTTCGGGCAGTCCCTGCCATCGAAGGAAGGCAAACACCGTGGACGCGCCCGCGGGGTCGAGCCAGTTGGCAACGCCCGGGTCCCTGCGGCTCACGACCATCCGAAGTTTGCCGTCGCCGTCGCTGGGGCGCGCCTGAACGGCGGTCAAGCTGGTTTGCCGGCGCGTGTAGTCGAGACTGCTAAACCAGAGGTCGCCGAGCTGAAGGGACTGGTACCGGGCCCGCGACCGAGGGACGGTGATGATGGTGGCGGTGTCCGGATGCGCGGGAAGGAGCGCCTTCGCGTTGAACTGACCCGTGAGGCCGCCACCATCGGACTCGGTCGGGTCGCTGAACTCGTTGGGCGCGAGCTCCAGCAAGAGCTTGCTGACGAAGCCGACCCATCCGGCCGTCGAGGTGACGAGGTGTTGCGACGCTCGCGCGTACTGGTCGTTGACGAGATCGGGCCGCGCCAGGGGACTCGGCGTCCCGCGCGTATCGCAGCGCTCGAGCGTCCACGTCCCGCCGGTCTCCTGCTCCCAGTCCATGAAGCTCTCACGGATGAGGATGGTGCTCGCACTGCGCTCGCCGTCTGCGATGCACAGCCAGTTGGCCCCCTCGCGTGTATCGCTGATCACGACCTCGAAGCGCCCCTCGTCATCCACGACCAGGTCCCGCGACGACATCTGACTCACGGTCTCCAGCTTGAAGACCCCCCGCCTAAGCCGCAAGGGCTGACGTACACAGCAAACCCTGACGGCTCTGTGACGGCGAATATGAGCGTCAAAGAGATTGTCGAGCGCAAGATGCGTGAACGGAAGGCCAGACAATGATGGACGACATGGATGCGCCCGAA
>JBCCAW010000756.1:0-2328 GCA_039814655.1 Myxococcota bacterium
ACGCCCGGCGGACGCTGGCCCTCGAGGTGGCCGAGACCGCCGAGATGCTGGCGGCTCCCGCGCCCGAGCCCCCCCCGCCGCGGGAGCCGGACGCGCCGGAGGGGCCCGCGGAGCAGGCGCCCCGGCGTGTCTTTCCGGGGGCCGGCGCCGAGGCCTTCACGGACGGGCGCGCCCTCGCGGCGGGCGGCCTGCTGACCCTCGACGTCACGCTGCTCGCAGGCCGCCTCGACCTCCGCCTGGCCGGCCGCGCCTTGGCCGTAGGGCGCGAAGGCCCGGGCCGCCGCGGTGACGCGGGCCTCGGCCTGCTGCTGCGCTTGGGGCGCGAGGGAGCGCGGCTTCGCGGCGCGCTCGGGATGCTCGGCTGGGTCGGCGCGCGCCGCCTCGAGGCCAACGGGGTCGTCGCACGCGTGCGCACCCTGGGCGGAACGCTCACGCCTTGGCTCCGGGTGGCCCTCGCGACCACGCTCGACCTTCACCTCGGCGTCCGGCTCTGGGTCGGACAGCGCATCGATCTGCTGACCCAGGGCGACGAACCGCGGCGCGGCGCCGTCTGGGCCCTCGGCCCGGCGCTGCTCCTGTCCCTCTAACCCGGAGCGCACTTCGGGGTGGGGGTACTGGCGCGCGGCGTCCCCGGGCGGGAGAAGGTAGGCTGCGCCGGTGCGGCCGCCGCGGCGATCCTCGATCCTGTGCAGCCTCGTGGCGGCCCTGTCCGCCGTCGCCACGAGCGGCTGCCCCGTGGTGGTCGACCTGCGTTCACCGGACGCGGCAGTGCTGCGGGACGGCGGCCTGCCGCCGGCGCCCGGCGACCCCTTCGACTGCGCCGAGGCGGCGACGCCGCCGCCTGAGCCGGAGCGCCGAAGCGCCGTCGGCCGCGGGACGCCGGAGAGCTGCACGGAAGCCGCGCTCCGCGCCGCGCTCGAGACCGGCGAGGCGCTGTCCTTCGACTGTGGCCCGGCGCCCCATGTGCTGACCCTCCTGGCGCCCCTCGCCATCGACGGGACCCAGGACCTCGACGGCGGCGGGAGAGTCCGCCTCGACGGCGCGAACGCAACGCGCCTCTTCACGCTCGCGCCGGGCGCCACGCTCGTGCTTCGGCGCCTTACGCTGCAGAATGCCCAGAGCAACGTGGGCGCCGTCGCCTCCATCGAGGGCGACCAGCGCATCGTGCTGGACGAGGTCCTCGTCACGGAAGCGGAGGCGACGGACGTGAGCCCGCCCGGCGCCGCGCCGCGCGTGGGAGGCGGCGCCTTTCGCCTGGGCGAGGGGTCGACGCTGGTGGCCTACGGCAGCTTCTTCAGCACCTGCCGCGCGAGCGTCGGCGGCGCGATCTTCGTGGACGGCGGCCGCGTCGCGCTCCGGAACGTGCGCGCCCGGGACCAGGTGGCCGAAGGCGGCCTGGGCCATGGAGGCACCTTCGCCGTGGGCCGGGGCGCGCTGACCTACTGCGACGGGCTCGTCGCCGGGAGCCGCGCCGGAGGCAGCGGAGGCGCGCTCTGGGTCGGCGCCGGGTCGGCCACGCTCGCGCGCGTGCACATCGTGGGCGCCATCGCCGGCGGCGCCGACCCGCGCCTCGGCGGCTACGGCGGCGCCATCGCCCTCGAAGCCGCACAGGCCGGCGCGACGCCCTCGCTCACGGTCCTGGCCTCCACCTTCGAGAGCAACGTGGCGCGCATCGCCGGCGGCGCCGTGGCCGTGCGCGCCGGGCGTGCCGCGCTCCACAACGTGACGAGCTTCCGCAGCGTCGCCGAGCAGGGCGGCGGCATAGCGCTCCTGGCCGGGGAGCTCGAGCTGCGCCACGTGACCCTCGCAGGCGACGAAGCCCGGGAAGGCGCGGCCCTCTTCACGGCCGAGGGCACGCGAGCGCAGCTCGAGAACTCGCTGGCGGTCACGCTGGAGGCGCCCTGCGCTGGCGAGGGCGAACGACTGGGCTCGGGCTGGCTTCAGCGCGGCGGCGACCCGTGCCTCGCCGGCGCCCTCACCGGCGACGCGCGCCTCGCGCCGGAGCTCGACCGAAACGCGGACCCGCCGGTGCTCCCGCTGGGGGAGGGCAGCGACGCCATCGACGCCGGCGACGCGGAACGCTGTCTGCCGGAAGACCAGCGCGGGGCGCCGCGGCCCCCGGAAGCCTGCGACCTCGGCGCCTTCGAGCGCGAGGAGTAGTTGGCCGGTTCCGGCGTCGCCCGCTGCCGCGGGCGCGACCACCACGGGGCCCCACGCGGGCTTGCGAATCCGGCGCCTTTGAGCGAGGGACAAGAGGGGCCAGGACCGTCGGGTCCGCCCCCCGTCCCTTCCCCGCGGGGCACCGGGTGGGAAGTGAGTTGGGAACGG
>JBCCAW010000818.1:0-1890 GCA_039814655.1 Myxococcota bacterium
CCGATGCGTCCGAGCGCCGCAGCCGGCGCGGGGGTCGCCGGGGCCGGGGCCGGGCGCTGCGGCGGGAGACGGTCCTCGAGGTGCTGACCGGAGACCTCGGCTTCGCCCGCTGCCCGCCGCGCACGCCAGGCCCGGTAGGCGGCGATCCAGGGCCGGCCCTCGAAGGAGGGCAGCGGGTCGAAGGCGCGGCCGTCCGTCCGCAGCTCGAGGTGCAGGTGCGGGCCCCGGCTGATGCCCGTGGACCCCACGAAGCCGATGCGCTCGCCGGCGCGCACGCGGTAGCCCGCGGGGACGGTCACCCGGTGGCAGTGCGCGTACACGCTCACCCAGCCGTTGGGGTGCACGATCATCACGGCGTTGCCGAAGCCGCGCACGCCATTGTCCGCGTAGGCCACGAGCCCAGGAGCGACGGCGCGCAGCGTCGAGCCTTCCGCGGCCACGATGTCCACGCCGTCGTGGCGCAGCTCCGGTCGGGTCCGGCGCACGAAGCCGAAGCCGCGCCCGAAGCGTCCAAGCTCCACGGGCCAACGAAGATGCGCGGGCATGGGCCCGGCCTGGGCCGCGGCCGCCACCCAGCGCGGGTCCGGGTGCCCATGCATCAAGCGGTTCGCCGCCGCGCGCGTGCCGAGGCCAAGGGCCTCCGCGCGCCGGGCCGAGGCGCCGCGGGGCGTGGGGACCCAGCGCGGGCCGTTGTTGCGCGGTACGGGGACGCGGGCCGACCGCTCGCGCCCTTCGTCGGCCTGCGTCGGGGCCGCAGCGGCGCCGGAAAGAAGGAGCGCGAGCAGCCATGGCGCGATGCGAGGCACGGTCCGACCGATGCAGAACGCGACTGCCGCCGTCAAGAAAGTCGCTTAGGTTGCCCTGGTGACCTCGCTCGCGTCGCCAGGCCGACCCCGACGCTTCGGGCGCCGCGCCGCGGATCGCTTGGTGCGCCGCGCCGAGGCCCTCACCGGCGACACCATCGACGCGCGGCTCCGCCGCGTGCCCACGCCGCAGAACGAGGTGGGTCACGACCCCTTCGGCTTCGACCCGGACACGACGCGCGTGGCCCTCGCGGGCGCGGCCTTGCTCCACCGCCGCTACTTCCGAACGGAGGTCTTCGGCCTCGAGCGCGTGCCACTCGGCCGCGTCATGATCGTCGCCAACCACGCCGGCCAGGTGCCCATCGACGGCATGCTCCTCGCCACGGCGCTCATGCTCGATGCCGAGCCGCCGCGCTTCGCGCGGAGCATGGTCGAGCGCTGGACCGCCGAGCTGCCCTTCGTCTCGGTCTTCTTTCCGCGCGTGGGCCAGGTCCTCGGTGCGCCGGACAACGCGCGCCGGCTCCTCGAGAACGAGGAGGCGCTCCTCGTGTTCCCCGAAGGCGTGCGCGGCATCTCCAAGACCTTCGACCAGCGCTACCGGCTGCAGGCCTTCGGGCGTGGGTTCATGCGCCTCGCCATGGCCACGTCCACGCCCATCGTACCCGTCGCGGTCATCGGCTCCGAGGAGCAGTACCCGAGCGTCGCCAACCTCGGCCGCGCGGCCCGGCGCTTCGGCATGCCCTCGCTGCCCCTCTTGCCGCAGCTCCTCGTCGGCATGCCCCTCCCGCTCCCGGCGCGGTACCGGCTTCATTTCGGTCATCCCATGCGTTTCGTGGGCGATCCTGACGACGAGGATGCGGTGATCGGGGTCCAGGTGGACCGGGTCCGCGGGGCCCTGGCGGGCCTCCTGCACGAAGGCCTGGCCGCCCGGCGAGGCGTTTTCGTTTGACTCCCCGTCCGGCGAGGCGTTTTCGTCGGGCCCTCGCCCGTCGAGGCGTGCGCGGCTGAGCCGCCCGCCGCGTGTGAGGCCACCTTGACGAGACCGCCCGTTTGAGCGACTGCCCGATGATGCGACGACTTTCTGCCC
>JBCCAW010000694.1:0-2851 GCA_039814655.1 Myxococcota bacterium
ATCCGCGCCGAGCCGCATCGATGGGGCCGGACTGGGCTTCCTGGGCGTGCCGACGCTCCTCCTCCGGGCCTTGTGGACGTTCAGTATTTATGGAAAGGTGAATCGTGGTTCGCGTCGTCAAGCTCCTGCTCCCCCTGGCTCTTTTGGCGGCCGGAGGATGGGCGCTGAGCGAAGACGGCGTGGGGGTGGAACGGGCCCCACGCGACGTCGACCTGCGGCTGGCGCCGGTCGCCGCGGTGCCGACGACGGCCAGCTGCGACCTCCGCCCGCGCTACGCCGAGGCGGCGGTCCGCGTCGAAGACGATCTTCCCTACGCGCCCCGTGATGGCTGGGCTCGCCGCATGGACGTCGCGCTCCCGCCGGGGCCCGGGCCGCACCCGGGGGTGCTTCTTTTTCACGCCGGGGGATGGGCGAACGGCTCGGAAGACGATCTCCGGCACCGCATCGTTCAGCTGGCGACGCATGGCTTCGCGGCGGCCTCCGTGCGCTACCGGCTCGCGAATCGGCCCGCGGCGCGGCGCCATCCGGCGCAGGTCTCCGACGCGCGCTGTGCGGCGCGCACCTTCGCGGCGCGCACGGACATCGACGGGAGCCAGCTCGTGGCCGCCGGCTTCTCCGCGGGGGGCCATCTCGCGTCCATGCTCGCCGTGGCGCCGGAGGTGCCGCTCGACGATGGGAGCTGCCCGCTCTCGGGTCCGGTGCCGCGCTTTCGTGGCGGCATCTCCTACTACGGCGTGCTCGACCTCCGGCGGGAGGCTCCCGTGGGCGCTTACACGCATCGCATCATCGACAACTTCCTCGGCCGGGGCCTGTTCGGCGCCGAGCCGGAGCTGCGCTCCGAGGCGTCACCGGTGGTGCATCTCGACCCGCGGGACCCGCCGCTCCTCGTTGCTCATGGCGACGCCGACGACGTGGTGAGCGTCGAGGTGGGCCGTGCCTTCCGGGACGCGGCGGCACAGGCCCGCGTGCGCATCAATTACCTCGAGCTCGAGGGTGCCGGGCACGGCTTCGCCTTCCTCGGCGGCAGCGACGTGCTCCGGCGCGTGGACTGTACGGCGCTGCGCTTTCTCCGGGCGCGCATCGGTGGGGGCGACAGCGGCGCGACGGCGGCGCGCCAAGTGCCCTCCAGGCAGCGCGGCGGCTGAGCGCGCCCATGTTGCCGTCCGGGCACGAGCCCGGCACGATTCGCCCGTGCGCATGTGCCCGGCGTGTATGGCTCCCATGGAAGCTCGTTCGGCGGGCTCGCACGTCATCGACGCATGCGCGCGGTGCGCCCGGGTCTTCCTCGATCCGGGCGAAGGGCGCGCCTTCGGCCTCGACATCGAAGCGCTGCTCGCCACCGCGGGCTTCGCGCCTGGCGGCGCGAAGCACAGCTGTCCCGACCACCATCAGCCCATGCAGCGATTCATGGCCGGGGCCCCGCAGCTGCGCGTGGAGGTGGAGCGGGCGACCTGCTGCGGCGCCATCTTCGCGCTCGCGGCCGGGCTCTCGGAGCTGACCGCGGCCGCGGCCGCCGCGGCCTCCGCGAGCCCGCCCCCGGCGCAGACCGCGATCGCAAGCGCCACGCAGGACCCGGGAAGCGCAGCAGCGCCACGGACGGCCGTGGCTGCGGCGCGCGCGTGCCCCGTGTGCCGGGCACCCATGCGCGGCGTCGTGGACGAAGGCGTAGCCCTCGACGACTGCAGCGCCTGCACGGTGCGCTACTTCGAGCCCGGCGAGCCCGAGCGCGCGGGCATCGACACGCAGGCGCTCTTCGCGCCGGAGCCCTGGGGGGCAACGCATCTTGGAGCGTCGGGTTTCGCATGCCCGCAGTGCGCGGCGCCCATGGAGCACTATCAGGTCGAGCTGCTCGGAACACGCTTCGAGCTACATTTCCATCCGCGCTGCGGAGGTCTCCTCCTCGAGCGCACGCGGCAGGAGCTCACGCAGCGCGTGTCCCGGCGCGCGGTCCAGGAGCGCGCGGACCAGGAATACGAGCGCGGGGAGCGCATCACGCGTAGCGGAGCCTCGCTCCCGCCGAGTGTGCTGGAGGGGCGCGACGAGGCGCGCACCGCGCGGGAGCTGGTCCAATGGGCAGGTCGTCCGAGGGAGCCGCGCTCCACGAGGCGCCTCACGGTCTTCGACGCCATCTTTGGCCATGGCGTCGACAACGACGACGGCTGGTAGCCGCGCGCGCGCCTTGCCCGGTGGAGACCGGCGCTGCCAAGCTCGCCGCGTGGCGGAGGTCATCGGCGACGGGCCCCGGGTGAAGTTTGCCCTCGAGCGCGTCGGGGGCCTCGAGGGCCTGCACGGCGAGCCGGCTCGAGAGCTCGCGGCCGCGGTGCGCGCCATGGAGGACGCGGGGTGCTGCCCCGTGCTCGATGACGGCCTCAGCGCCGGGAACGGCGCGCTCCGACTGGCGGACGGGACGGTTCTGGTGACGCCCTCCGGGCGGAGGCCCGGGCGCGTCGACGCCTCGTCGATGGTGCAGCTGGTGGCCTTCGACGCGGAGCGCTGGGCCGCGCGCTACCGCAGCCGGGACCGGGCGACGCGGCCGACGAGCGATGCGGCGCTGCACTGGGCGGCGCTCGTGGAGGCGCCGGCGCACTTCGCCTGGGCGCCTCGGCCCGGCGCATCGCTCCACGGGCACGTGCTCGCGACGTCGAAGGCCGCGGCGGCGCTCGGTCTTCCCCTGAGCGAAGAGGCCACGCTCTTCAGCACGCCGGCCGATCGCGAGGCGCTTCTGGCGCTCCTGTCCGCGCATCCCTACCCGGGCGTGGCGACGGTCGTTCGCCGGGACCACGGCTTCTTCACCTTGGGTGCGGACGCCGGCGATGCGCGCGCGCGCGTCGCGGCCCTCGCGGCGCGCGCC
>JBCCAW010000229.1:0-8679 GCA_039814655.1 Myxococcota bacterium
ACGCCAGCAATTCCGGGGATCGAGCTGGGGACGGACCCGACTAAAGGAACTTGTGCGTGGCGACGGCGGGATGTTCACCGGGCGGCGGAGCGTCCCGGGCGATCGCGCACGCTTGGTTCGGTTAGTCGGGTCCGTCCCCGATCGGAGGCTGAAATTGCTCGGGTTTCGGCTCGATAAGTTCGGTTGGTCGGGTCCGTCCCCCTCAGGGCTCGAGGAAGATGGCGTCGCTCGTGCGGGTGGTGATGCGGACCTCGACGTCGCCGGCGGCGACCGGGCCGCCAGTGACGCGAATGACCTCCATGGTCGCCGGCTGATCCCGGAGCGCGTCTACGAGGCGGCTCGGCAGCTCGAAGCTCCCCTCGTCCGGGACGAAGCACTGCAGCGTGGGGCTCCCGCCGCCCCGCGGCGTCACGCGGATCTCGATGCTCGGGCTGTCGCGGCCCGCCCACACCACCCGGAGGTCGCCGGTCGCGGGCCACAGAGCGATGCCCGCGTCCGTCGTGTCCGGCGTCGAGATGCTCGGCCGGATGCCGCGCTCCACGTCCACGATGAAGTCGCCGAGCGGGTCGTCGGGGATCTCCCCGGCGAAGCTCTCCACCACGAAGAGGTCCTGAAGCGTCTCGCAGGGCAGCTCCGCCGCCGGCGGGAAAGAGCCGGCGAGCGTGACGTTCGCGCCCTCACCCGGGTTGCGCGCGTCGACGCGCACCGTGCCTCCCTCGACGGCCCGGAACGCCGCGAGGTCTCCGAGCGCGTCCGCCGGCGCATCGGTGAGAATGCACGGCCCCTCCGCGTCGGTCTGGGGAAGCGCGCCCGCCGCCATGGCTTCGCCAAAGTGCACCGTCGTCGTGCACGCGCCCGGCACGAAGGGCGGCAGCGGCGTCGCGGGGTCCCGGAAGGGCTCGCTCACCGTCAGCTGGAGCACCCGGTCGCCGGCGTCCCAGCGGAGCGGAAGCGTCGTGGCATCCGGCGAGCTCACGGAGCCGCCGCCGTCGCCGCAAGCCGCGACCACGAAGAGAGAAAGAAGAGCGAGCCTCACGACTCGCCTCGCTTGATTCCGAGGGCCTTCATCTTCTTGTACAAGTGCGATCGTTCGAGAGAGAGGTCCGCCGCGGTGTTCGTGATGTGCCCGCGGTGGTGTTCGAGGGACGCCAGGATGAGCGCGCGCTCGCAGTCTTCGACCATCTCCCGAAGCGGCGTCCCCGGTCGATAGGCCACGCCTCCGGCCGCGCCCCCGGCGATGGGCAGGAGCGCCTTGGCGTCCGCTTCGGTGATCTCGTCGCCCGGCGAAAGAATGACGAGCCGCTCCACGAGGTTCCGGAGCTCGCGCACGTTGCCCGGAAAGTCGTAGCTCTCGAGGAGGCGCTGCGCCCCGGCGCTCAGCGTCTTGAGGCGGCGCTCGTTCGCCCGGCACGACTGCTCGAGAAAGGTCGCCGCGAGCAGCGCCACGTCGCCCACGCGCTCGCGGAGCGGCGGCACGCGAAGCGGCAGCACGTTGAGCCGGTCGAAGAGGTCCGCGCGAAAGCGCCCCTCGGCGATCTCGCCAGCCAGGTCCTTGTTGGTCGCCGCCACCACCCGCACGTCCACGAGCAGCTGCTCGCTGCCGCCCACGCGCTCGAGCTCCCCCTCCTGGAGCACGCGAAGCAGCTTGGCCTGCATGGCCGCGGGCATGTCGCCGACCTCGTCGAGAAAGAGCGTCCCGCCCGAGGCCCGCTCGAACTTGCCCCGGCGCTGCTTCGTCGCCCCGGTGAAGGCCCCTTGCTCGTGGCCGAAGAGCTCGCTCTCGATGAGCTCCGCCGGCACCGCGGCGCAGTTGAGCTTCTCGTAGGCCTTGCCTGCGCGCTTCGAGCCGAGATGAATGGCCCGGGCCACGAGCTCCTTGCCCGTGCCGCGCTCGCCCTGGATGAGCACGCTCGCGTGGGCATCGGCGGCGAGGGCGACCCGGTCCCGGAGCGCACCAATGCTCCGGCTCGCGCCCAGAATCTCGCCCGTCGCCCCGGCCCGCTCGCGGAGTTCCCGGTTCTCCGCCTGGAGCTCGGCGAAGCCGAGGCCGTTCCGCATCGCCAGCAGCAACCGCTCGGTGCCGATGGGCTTCTCGAGGAACGTGAAGGCCCCGAGGCGCGTCGCCTCCACGGCCGTCTCGATGGTCCCGTGGCCGCTCATCATCACGACGGGCACGTCGCTCCCGGCCGCCCGCAGCTCGCGGAGCACCGTCAGCCCGTCCTTGTCCGGCAGCTGCACGTCGAGGAGCACCAGATCGTAGCTCTTCTCCGCGAGGCGCTTTTCCGCGCTGCCCGCGCTGCCCGCGACGTCCACGTCGTAGTCCTCGACGCGAAGCGCCCGCGCGAGCGTCGCGAGGATGTTCTTCTCGTCGTCGACGATGAGGACGCTGGCCTGGGCCACGGCGCGACCGTAGCAGGCCTCCTTCGCGGACCGTCAGAGCGGCCGGGAGTCCGGCAGGTCCGGAAGCACCTCGCGCAGGGCGTCGAGCTGCGCCCGCCCGAGCCCCTTGCAGCGCGCCGGCGACCAGCCGTAGACCGGGTCCGGCGCGTCCGCGTTGTCCTTGAAGGGCATCTCCAGGGTCATGGCCAGCGCGCCGTAGCGATGCGCGACCTGGTTGGTGGCCATCTTCAGGTTGCCCTCACGCGGCGCCGCGCGCGGATACCCGTGCTTCGTCTGAAAGTCCGGGCACGCGCGGACCAGCGCGGCCTCGTAGCGCGGCCGGAGCGCGTGAATCGCGTCGGGCAGATCGCCCACACCGTCGGAGCCCGCGATGAAGTTGTAGGGCAGCGCCTCGTCGCCGTGAACGTCGAGGCAGAAGCTCACGCCGGTGCGGTCCATGCGGTCCCGGACGAGCTGCACCTCTGGACTCTTCTCCATGGACGGCTCCGCCCAGGCCCGGTTCAGGTTCGTCCCGGCGGCGTTGGTGCGGAGGTGCCCTCGCGCGCTGCCGTCGGGGTTCATGTTCGGTACCACGTGAAAGGTGAGCGCCCGGCGCAGCTCCCGGGCCAACGCGTCCGCGGGGTCGAGGAGGCGCTCGAGGAGGCCCTCCACGTGCCACTCGGCCATGGTTTCCCCCGGGTGCTGCCGGGCGATGACCCAGGCGACCTTGGGCCCCTCGCCGAAGCGCAGCAGATCCAGCGTTCGCCCGTCGAGCGTCGCGCCGAGCACCTCGGCCTCGACGCCGGGCGCCTGCTGGCAGCGGCCCAGGAGCGCCTGATGCCGGGCCTCGTCGTAGGGCGCGAAGTAGGCGTACCAGACCAGGTCCGCGTCCGGCGTGTGCTCGATGATCAGCTCGCCGGCTTCGTAGCGCGTCGGCACGCGCGTCCAGGTCTCGCGGTCGACGCTCATGCACGCCCGGTAGTCGCGCCAGCCGCCCTCGTAGGACGCGCGGCTCGCGTTCTCGAGGCGCAGCTCGAGCGCCTGACCCTTCGCGCCGGAGACCAGGAAGTGGAACCACTGCAGGTGCTTGGATCCCTGGTCTTGGCGAATGGCCAGCCGCGCCCGCGTCGCGCCCAGCTCGAGCACCTCGATGTTCCCGGAGTGGAAGTTCGCCGCTACGTGCATGGCGCGGAGCATGCCGCGACGGGTCGAGGCCGGCTATACCTCGTCCCGTGAGCGCTTCCCTGTCGTCCCTGGAGAGCCTCCTGCGGCACCCGCGCCGCCGGCAGCAGGGCCTCGCGCTGGCGCGGAGCCTGGGCGAGCCGGAGCTCTTCGACGCGCTGCTCGAGGGCGCGCGCTGGCGTCGCGTACCGGGCGGCGCGCGCGGCACCATCGATGCGGGACCGCGCTGGGCTGCGCTGCCCCGGGACGCGGCGGCGAAGCTGGTGCTCGAGCTGGCCCTCGGCGCGCCCGCTGCGTCGGCCCGGGCGTGGGTGCTGCGTTCGCACATCCGCGGTCTGTCGCTTCAGGGGCCGGAGGCGGCGCAGCTGGACCTGCGGGGCCTCGCGGCGCTCGAGCGCCTCCGCCTCGTGCGTCCGGGCCCGAGCGTCTCCCTTCGCCTGCCGCGGGCGCTCCGCGAGCTCACCATCGACGGCGCGGAGGGGCTTCCCCGCTTGGGTGAGGCGCCGGCGCTCACGCAGCTCGACCTGGCGCTGGTGGGCGCAGAGCGCGTCGACCTCCGCCAGCTGCGGCCCGCCCCTTCGCTCCGGCGCCTCTCCCTGAGCTGTCACAGCGAGCGCTTCCCCGCGCTCCCGGCCCTCGAGCGCGCGCGCCGGGAGCCGGGGGTGGTGCTGGCGGGCCTCGACGCGCTGCCCCGGGCGCTCCAGCGCCTCGCCCTCGGCGGCGTACGGCTCGCCTCGCTCGCCCCCTTGGCGGGGCTCCACGCGCTCCGCGAGCTCTCCCTCGACCGGCTCCGGGGCCTCGAGGCCGCGGAGGGTCTCGCGGCGCTGCCTCTGGTGCGCCTCACGCTCTCGAACCTGCCGGCGTTGCGTTCCCTCGAGCGGCTGCCGGCGACGCTCGAGAAGCTGACGCTCCTCGACTGCCCGGAGGCGGCCCGCGCCGCGGAGACCCTGCGTCGCACGCGGCCCGGTCTCGCGGTGCAGCGCCTCGTCGCCAACCTCGGTGCGCCTTCGTGGTGACGGCCAAGGAGGCCGCGGAGCCGCTCGAGGAGCCGCCGAAGGCGCCGCCGCCGGAGGGACCGGAGGCCGAGGAGGCGCGGCGCGTGAAAAAGGAGCTCAAGGTGCTGGCCATCGCCTTCGGCTGCGCGCTGCTCTTCCTCGCCT
The DNA here is from genome assembly GCA_039814655.1 of Myxococcota bacterium. Lineage (GTDB taxonomy): Bacteria > Myxococcota_A > Polyangia > Polyangiales > Houyiibacteriaceae > CALCTH01. Next base: position 4,722 of record JBCCAW010000229.1, read on the forward strand.
GCCTCGGCGTGAGTTCGGCGGTGCTCGGCGCGTACCTGGATGCCCGGGACGCGCTCGGCGCCGGGGCCCCTGGAGCCTCGGCGCCATGAGGCGCCCGGACCCGGACGTCTACGTCGCGGAGCTGCGCCGGGAGTTTCCGCAGCTTCGCGTGATCTCGAAGGGCGAGGACCCGCTCAGTCGCGCCATCGACGCGGCGCTCCGCGTGCTCACCTTCGGCGGCCAGAGCGCGTACATGACGCGCTACGTGACCACGCTCGGCCAGACGATCTACGTGCCCGCCGACTGGCACGCCCGGCCCGCGCGCGAGCGCTACTGCGTGCTGCGCCACGAAGCGGTGCATCTCCGCCAGTTCCGCCGCTTCGGCTGGCTCGGCATGAGCTTCCTCTATCTGCTTCCGCTGCTGCCGCTGGGGCTCGCCTGGGGCCGGGCCCGGCTGGAGTGGCAGGCCTACGCCGAGACCTTTCGTGCGCACGCAGAGGTCTACGGGGTGGAGGCCGCCCGCGGTCCGGGCCTTCGCGCGCACGTGCGGTCGCAGTTCACGGGACCGGCCTATGGCTGGATGTGGCCCTTCGCCGCCCAGGTGGACCGGTGGATCGACGAGGTGCTCGAGGGGCTCGAGGCGCCTCGCACTTCCGGCCCGGTGGTGTAGAAGAACCACGCCGTGACCGCTGATGTGTCGTCCACCGAGCGCCCGCCGCGCGTGCTGCTCGTCGCCGAGGCCGCGAATCCCGAGTGGACGAGCGTGCCCCTCGTCGGTTGGTCCCATTGCGAAGCCCTGCGCGAGGTGGCGGACGCGCACGTGGTGACCCAGGTCCGCAACCGGGAAGCCATCGAGCGCGCCGGCTGGCGCGAGGGGGAGGAGTTCACCGCCATCGACAGCGAGACCGTGGCGCGGGTGCTCTACTGGCTCGATACGGCGGTGCGAAAAAGGACGGGGCTCGGCTGGACCTTCACGACCGCGCTCGGCAGCGCGGCCTACCCGGAGTTCGAGCGGAAGCTCTGGAAGCGCTTCGGGCCGGCCATTCGCGCCGGGGCCTACGACCTCGTGCACCGGGTCACGCCCCTCTCGCCCACGACGCCGAGCACCGTGCTGGCCCCGCGCCTCGCGCAGGCTGGTGTCCCCTTCGTCTGGGGTCCGATCAACGGCGGAGTGGCGTGGCCGCCAGGCTTCGGCGACGTGCAGCGCGCCGAAGGCGAGTGGCTCGCCTACGTGCGTGGTGCGCATCGCTTCCTGCCCGGGTTCCGGGCGACGCGGCGAAGCGCCGCCGCGATCATCGCCGGGAGCGAGGCGACCTGGGCGCAGCTCGAGGGCCACCATGCCCGCTGCGTCTACGTGCCCGAGAACGCCGTCGACCCGGCGCGCTTCACGGAGCGCGCGGAACCCTTCGGAGCGGAGCCGCTGCGCGTGGCCTTCGTCGGGCGCCTGGTGCCCTACAAGGGCGCCGACATGCTCATCGAAGCGGCCGCGCCGCTGGTGAAGGCCGGGCGGCTGACCCTCGACATCATCGGCGATGGACCGGAGATGGAGCGCTTGAAGGCCATGCGCGGGCCGGACCTCGAGGCGGGCATCGAGCTTCCCGGTTTCATTCCTCACGCCGAACTCCAGGCGCGCCTCGCCCGCGCCCACGTGCTGGGTTTCCCGAGCGTCCGGGAGTTTGGTGGCGCCGTCGCGCTCGAGGCCATGGCGCTCGGCGTGGTTCCCGTGGTCGTGGGCTACGCCGGGCCGAACGAGCTGGTCAGCGACGCGACGGGCGTGCGCGTACCGGTGGGCCCCCGGGCCTCCATCGTGCAGGGGTTCCGCCGGGCCTTCGAGGAGCTGCTCGACGCGCCCGAGCGTCTCGCCTCCATGGCCGAGGCGGGCCGGCACCGCGTCGAAGAGCACTTCACGTGGCGCGCGAAGGCCCGGCAGACCCTCGAGGTCTACCGCTGGGTGCTCGGGCGGCGGGACAAGCCGGACTTCGGCATGCCCTTCCCCGACGCGGAACGCTCGGCCAGCGCCTGACCGCTGCACTGACGCACGCCGGGCGCGGGCTTCGTGGCCGCCCGGACCTGCCGCCCGGACCTGCCGCCTTCCCCTGCCGCCCAGCCCGTGGTCTGGTCGACGCCTCATGGAACGCTGGAATGTCCTGCCCCACGAGCGCGAAGAGATGCTTGCCGACAACCTCTGGCGCGTGGTCGGGGACCTGCCCGGCGGGAAGATCCGGCGACAGATGGTGGTGGCCCGCGCAGGCGACGGCCGGCTCCTCCTTCACAACGCGATCTGCTGCGACGACGCGCTCCTCGCGCGCCTCGAGGCCTGGGGCGAGCCCTGCTGGCTCGTGGTCCCGGGAGGCTGGCACCGCCTCGACGCCAAGGCGTGGAAAGCCCGCTACCCGGCCCTCCAGGTGCTCTGTCCGCTCGGCGCGCGGGCGCGCGTCGAGGAGGCGGTCCCCGTCGACGCCAGCTACGCCTCCTTCGAACCTACGGACGCGCTCGAGCTCCGTCATCTGCGCGGCGTGGGGAACGCCGAAGGCGTGCTCCTGGTTCGCTCTCCCTCGGGCATGACGCTGGTCTTCAACGACGTGCTCTTCCACCAGCCGCACGTGTCCGGCGCCGTCGGGTTTCTGTACCGGCTCCTCGGCCAGACCGGGAAGCCGCGCGTGCCTCATATGGCCAAGCGCCTCATCGTCGACGACCGAAAGGCCCTCGCCACGCACCTCAGGCAGCTCGCAGACACGCCGCAGCTCGTGCGCGCGCTCCCGGCCCATATCGACCCCATCGAGGGCGATGTGTCCGCTGCGCTCCGCGCCGTCGCCGACACGCTCTGAGGGCCCTTGCCGCCGCGTCTTCAGCCGCGCTCGATGACGCCGCGCAGGTTGAAGTCGAGCACGTCCATGGTCAGCCGGTCGACGTCCAGGCCGAGCGGGGACCCGTCCGGGTTGCCGGCGATCTGCTCCATCAGCTGCTTGATGGTCCCGAGCACGCAGAAGGCGGCGACGTCGAGGTTCATCTCGCGGACGAAGCCCATCTTCTGTCCGTTGAGGAGCGACTGGCGAATGTAGCCGTGGAGCTCGTCGTAGAACTCGCGGGTGCGGCGCTCCACCTCGTCGTCGAGGCCCACGGCCTCACGTACGATGATCGTCGTCATCGCCCGGTTCTCGGCCACCTTCTGGAGCAGCCCGCGCACCGTCCCCACGAGCTGCGCCTCCACCGGCGGCGCGCCGTCGTACGTGTCCACGCCGATGATGCTCTCGCGCAGCTCGCGGAGCAGCTCGTCGAGGAGCTCGAGGAAGATGGCGCTCTTGCTCTCGAAGTAGAGGTAGAAGGTGCCCCGGGCGATGCCCGCCGCCGCGATGACGTCCGAGACGTGCGCGTCGTGGTAGCCCTTCTCCGCGAAGACCTGCCGGGCCGCGTCGAGGATCTGCCGGCGCCTCGATGCGCGCTTTCGGCTCGCGCGGGCCGTGCGCCCGTCGGCCGTGGGGCTGCTCTCGGCGTCGCCGCTCATGCCGCTTCCCCCCGGCCGCGCTGTCGCGCCATGTCCGATTCCACGCGCCGGACGATGGCGCTCCGCACCGCGTCGATGCGCTCCGGGAGCTCCTCGTCGCTCACGCCGGCGAAGTCCACGGGCGCGTCGCAATACACGCGCACCGTGCGGCCCGGACGAATGACGAGGCTTCCCTTCCGCATCACGTCGTACATGCCCGTGACCGCCGTCGGAACGACCTTCATGCGCAGGTCCCGCGCCGCCACGAAGATGCCCCGGCGGAAGGCGCCGACGTGGCCGTCGAGGGTGCGCGTGCCTTCCGGGAACGCCAGCACGGACTGGCCCTTGTCGCGCACCCTCCGCATGCCTTCGCGCACGGCGTCGAGGCGACCGGAGCGGTCGGCGGGGACCGGGATCGTGCCGCGCGTGCGCATGAAGACGCCATACACCGGGTACTTGAAGTGGCTTTCGAGTTCCACGCCCTGCTTGAAGTGC
>JBCCAW010000218.1:0-8965 GCA_039814655.1 Myxococcota bacterium
AGGCTACGTGCGCCATCGACCACCCGAACGTGGTGCAGGTCTTCGACGTGGGGACCAGCGGCGACGCGATGTTCCTGGTGATGGAGCTGCTCCAGGGCGAGAACCTGGGAGAGCGCATGAAGCGCGGTCGCATGGCGCCACAGGAGCTCATCGAGCTCCTCGGGCCCGTGATGCACGGCCTGGCCCAGGCCCACGAAGCAGGCATCGTTCACCGGGACCTCAAGCCCGACAACATCTTCCTCTGCGTGGCCCGCCCCGGGCAGCCGGCGCTCGCCAAGGTGCTCGACTTCGGTCTCTCCAAGGTCGGTGGCCCCGCCGACATGAGCCTCACGGCGACGAACACGGCGATGGGTACGCCCTACTACATGGCGCCGGAGCAGCTTCGCGACGCGAGCAACGTCGACGCACGCGCGGACGTCTATGCGCTCGGCGCCGTGATGTACGAGGCGCTGGCGGGCGCTCAACCCATCGACGCGGACAGCTTCGCGCATCTCGTGATCAAGGTCGCCACGGAGGACCCGGCGCCCATCGCGACGATTCGACCGGACCTGGCGCCGGCCTTCGCGGCGGTCATCGACCGTTGCCTCGCCAAAGACCCTGCGGCCCGGCCTCAGTCCATGCGTGCGCTGCTCGCCGAAGTCGGCGCGGCCCTCGGTTGGGACCTCCAGCGTTGGGAGGAGACCGGCGTGGGCTCGCGCATGCGCTTCATCTCGAACGCGCCGCCACCCATGGCTGGCCCCGCGTCGGGCAGCGCGCCCTCGCCGCCGGCCGAGCCATTCGCGATGACGCCGCATGCCGGCATGCCGGCGCACGCCAGCGCGGCTGGCGCGACGCTGGAGGATGCGCCGGTGTTGCCGACCTCGTCGCGGCGCGGTGCTCTCGTGGTCGCCCTGGTCTTGCTGCTCGTCGTGGCGGTGGCCGGCGCGCTGGCCCTCGGCGGCGGGGAGGAAGGCGCGGGGGAGGGTCCCGGCACGCCGTCGCCCGTCGCCCAGCCCGCAGCGACGCCGGTCCCCGCCGCGCCAGCGGCAGACGCCCCGGTGGGCGGTGCCCCGAGCGAGGCGCCGGCCGAGGCCACTACGCCGGTCGCCGTCTCGCCGCCCGCGGACGTGGCCGAGGCGTCCATGCGAGCGCGGGCGCGCCACCGTGCGAGACCCACGGAGCCCGCGCCGAACGTGGCCCCGACCACGACGCCCCCGCCGGTGATGGCGGCGCCCGCGATGACCGCATCGCCTCCGACCATGGCGGCCGGCACCCGCGTCGACTGGGACGCGCTCTGAGCGGCGCGCCCGCCGGCCTCCCGTGAACGGGAGGCCGCGGCTCAGAAGCGGACGATGGAGAGGCTCCCGTTGGGGCCCGTCGGTCCCGAGTCGTCGTCGTCCCGAAGGGCGAGGGGCACGGCGATGGCCACGGCCGCGACGAGGACCACGGCGACGGTCACGCCCACGATGAGCCCCGTGCGTCGTCGGCGCGGCGCGGGCTCGGGAGGGGCATCGACGATGATGCCGCCGCCGGGCGCGGCGGGGCTCGCGCGCGGTCCCAGCGGCGTCAGGGGCACGACCAGGTCCTGGTCCGGCTCCCGGAGCTCCATCACGGCCTCGAAGGTCTCGTAGCCCGTGGCCCGGATCGTGATGGTGTGCTCCCCGTGGTCCACGAGCGCGACTCCGTCGACCACGTCGACGATGCGGAGGTCCACGAGCACGGTCACCGGCACGTCCCGCGGCTCGATGCTCAGCTTGAGGCGCGTCGTCAGCGCCCGGGCCCGGCCCTCGAGGTCGTGTGCGAAGGCGATGCGCGCCGGGTCGAGCGGGGCGTTGGTCTCCGCGAGGGCCCGCGCGACCAGGTCGAGCGTGGCCGTGTACTGGCCCATCTCGTAGCTCGCGGCGGCGGCCTTCAAGAGGTGAATCGCCTCCGGGGCGAGCTGATGAGCCTCGAGGTAGAGGTCACGCGCTTCGGCGAACTGCCCTGCGACGCGGGCTTCGTCGGCGCGGCGTACCACTTCCGCCGCATCGCTCGCGCGGCTCTGCGCCGAGGCCGGCGCGGCGTGGAAGGCGAAGACGCTCGCCGCCAGCACGAGGACGAGCGCCGGCCCGCCATGTCCTCGTAGGCCTTGCACCCGTCGCACCCGTTGCACCCTTTGCGCCCCTCGCACCGCTCGCACCCCTCGCACCGCTCGCACCATCGCGCGCCCCTCCTGGCGCCGGCGACCCGCCGGCCGGGCGATGCTAACCGGGCCTTCCGGGAAGCGCATCTCCCGCCTGGCCTCCGTTGCCCAACACGGGGCGGTGTGAAAGCCTTGGCGCATGGGTCATCTGGGAGGGGTCGCTGGTACGGCCCGCATCGTCGCCCTCGCGGGCTTTGCCCTGCTCGCCGCGTGCCCTTCGGACGGGGGCGGCGTCAGCCCGACCTGCACCGACGAACTCTTCGTGGCCTGCAACGTCAACGCCGACTGCTGCGGTTGGGCCACCAGCGAGACCTACTGCGTGGACGGCGCCTGCGTACCGACCTGCAGCGCCAACGCCGATTGCGTCAGCGAATGCTGCGCCGAGAGCAGCGCCGACATCGACGTCTGCTGGCTCCAGAGCGCGTGCGGCCAGTGCATCTTCGACGGGAACGCCTGCACGCGAAACGACGACTGCTGCGGCTGGGACGACGGGTCCAGCAGCTGCTTCAACTCCGGCGAGTTCCCGGCGCCCTTTGGTCAGTGCGTGCCCAGCTGCACCGCGGACGTCGACTGCGCTACGGGCTGCTGCATCGAGACCGACCTCGGCAACATGGTCTGTGCCCCCGAGGGGTTCTGCGGCGCCTGTTCCCTCGACGGACAGGGATGCGAGACCAACGGTGAGTGCTGCGACTTCGAGCCGGACCTGGGCCTCTGCGTCGACAACGGCGCGCTCGACTCGGGACAGTGCGTTCGTTTCTGCAGCCGTGACCTCGAGTGCGACACGGACTGCTGCGCGCCCCTGACCGATGGACGGACCGTCTGCTCGCCGGCGGCCTTCTGCGACGACGTGCTCTGCGACGACACCTGCAACTTCCCGGACGACGGGGAGTGTGACGATGGCGGGCCGGGCTCGGTCACCAGCCTGTGCGAGTTCGGCACGGACTGCACGGACTGCGGCCCGCGCAGCGGCTCTGCGCCGCCCTGAGGAGGAGTGGCCGTGAGCTACGACTTGAAGATCACCGGAGCCACCATCGTGGACGGAACGGGCGCGGCGGCCTTCACCGGCGACGTAGCCGTCAAGGACGGCCTCGTCGTCGCTGTCGGCGACTGCCCGGACGGCGCCCAGGAGACCGTCGACGCCCACGGCGCCACGCTTACGCCGGGCTTCACGGACATTCACACGCACTACGACGGTCAGGCGAGCTGGGACGCGAGCCTCGCGCCCTCGTCCCTGCACGGCGTGACCACCACGGTGATGGGGAGCTGCGGCGTCGGCTTCGCGCCCGTGCGCCCCACGGACCGGGAGACGCTCGTGCGGCTCATGGAGGGCGTCGAGGACATCCCCGGCACGGCGCTCAGCGAGGGCATCACCTGGGAGTGGGAGAGCTTCGCCGAGTACATGGACGCGCTCGGCCGGCGCCCGCACGCCATCGACTTCGCCTGCCAGGTGCCCCACGACGCGCTGCGCGTCTACGTGATGGGCGCCCGCGCCGTGGCCGAGGAAGCGGCAACGGCCGAGGATGTGGCCGCCATGCAGGCCCTTCTCCGGGCGGCGCTCGAGGCCGGCGCCGTGGGCTTCTCCACGGGCCGCACGGACAACCACCGGACGAGCGCTGGCGATGCGACGCCCGCGTCCGAGGCCGACCGGGCCGAGCTCGTCGGCCTCGCCGGCGCCTTCGAGGGCCTCGGCCACGGCGTGCTCCAGGCCGTGAGCGACTTCGACATGGCCACGGGCCCCGAGCGTTTTCACCCGGAGTTCGACCTCCTCGAGGCCATGGCGGCGGCCGCCGGCGGCCACGCGACCTCGCTCAGCCTGATGGAGCGGGACCACGCCCCGGACCAATGGCGCTGGATCCTCGAGCGCGTGGAGAAGGCGAACGAGCGGGGCGTCCCCATGCGCGTGCAGGTGGCGTCGCGGCCCATCGGCGTGCTGCTCGGTCTCGAGGCAACCTTCCATCCCTTCATGGGCTCGCCGTCCTACAAGGAGATCCACGCGCTTCCGCTCGCCGAGCGCGTCGCGGCCATGCGTGACCCGGCGCGCAAGGCGCGCATGCTCACGGAGAAGAGCGGGAAGGTCGCCGGCGACGGCAGCTCCATCCCGCCGCTGGCCGACGTGTTCCTCCAGAACATCGAGATGGTCGCCATGCGTCTCTACCGGCTCGGCGAGACGCCGGACTACGAGCCGAAGCTCGCGACCTGCCTCTACGCCGAGGCCCTCCGGCGGAAGGTGCCGCTCCTCGAGGCCATCTACGACGCGCTCCTCGAGGACGACGGCAAGACGCTGCTCTACTTCCCCATCTACAACTACGCGCCCAACGACCTCTCGCACGTCCGGGAGATGCTCGCGCATCCGCTCGCGCTACCGGGGCTGAGCGACGGCGGCGCCCACGTGGGCACCATCTGCGACGCCTCCATGCCGACCTTCTTGCTTCAGCACTGGGGCCGGGACCGGGCCGAGGGCTTTCCCCTCGAGCGCCTCGTGAAGATGCAGGCGCACGACACGGCGCGCTACATGGGCTTCCGGGACCGGGGCACCATCGCCCCCGGGCAGAAGGCGGACCTCAACCTCATCGACATGAGCCGGCTGAAGCTCCGGGCGCCGCGCCTCGTGCGCGATCTGCCGGCCGGTGGACAGCGCCTCATGCAGGAGGCCGAGGGCTACCTCGGCACCTGGGTGAGCGGCGTGCGCATCGCGGAAAGCGGCGCGCTCACCGGCGCGACGCCCGGGCGCCTCGTGCGCGGCGGGCGCTGAGGACCATAGACCGGTGCCGAAACGCCGCGCCTGCGCCTGCGCCTGCGACCTCGGCGACGCCGGAGCACGCTACGCGGAGTGCTGCGGGCGCTTCCACGCCGGCGCGGAGCCGGCGGAGCCCACATCGCTCATGCGCTCGCGCTACGCGGCCTTCGTCCGCGGCGACCTCGACTACCTCTGGCGCACGCTCCATCCGGACCACGAGGACCGGGCGCGTCCCGAGGGCGCGTGGCGCGCGGGTCTGCAGCGCTCGCTGCGCGCGCAGCGTTTCCGGCGCTTGCGCATCCTCGATGCTCGGGACGCCGACGCCTCGGGGGCGGCGCAGGTGCTGTTCCACGTCACCATGAAGCAGGGGCTGCTCGGCGCCTCCTTCGCCGAGCGGAGCCTCTTCGCCCGGGACGACGAGGGCTGGCGCTACCTGACCGGCGATCTCGTGCCGCAGCGCAAGCTCCCGCGGCCGCTCGAGGCGCTCACGCTCGAGCGCTTCGACGGCCTCGTCGGCTGAGACGCCTGGCGCTCAGCGCTTCGTGAGCGGCACGACGAACTTCAGACCGGACCAGTCTTCGCTGATCGCGCAGACCTTCACGTCGACGAGCCCCGCGGCGAGCCCCGCCGCGCGCACGGGCTCCCGCGTGAGGTCTGTGGCGATGCTCGAGGTCTTCTTGGGCCACGCGAGCCAGAGCGCGCCGGCAGGCGCGAGGCTTCGCTGCGCGCCCGGCAGCCGGCGCCGAAGCCCGCGCCTCTCCGTGACGAAGAGCAGCACCGTGTCGAGGCCCTTCGCGCCACGCCCGAGCCAACGCGCCCCCTCGGGCAAGGGGCCGAGCCATTCCTCGAGCCCCGCCGGCGCATTCAGCGCCTGCAGCCGCGCCGCTGGCTTGATGCCGAGCTTTTTCAGGAGCGGTGTGCCGGAGTAGCCGGCGGGTGAACGTGTGGCAGCCATGCGATGAGCGTAATGCGTGGAGCGCCCGAGGATGGACACCGTCGCGGGCCGCCCCGGCGCTCAGCGGGCCTCCGGCCATTCGGCGGCGAGCATCGCGAAGCACACTTCGTCGGTCCATTCGGACCAGACGGGGTCCCACCAGCACTCTTTCTCGAGGCCCTCGCGGCGGAAGCGCAGGCGCTCGAAGAGTCGCAGCGAGGGCCCGTTTCGCGGGTCGACGCGCGCCGTCACGCGATGGAGCCCGGCGCCGAAGAGATGGTCGAAGAGCATCCGGCAGGCGCGCGTCGCGAAGCCGCGCCCTTGCCACGCCGGATGGAGCACGATCCCGACGTCCATCTGCCGGCCCGGGTCGAAGGCGCCCGTTCCCATGTCCCCCACCACATGGGCCTGGCCCGTGGCGTCGACGTGCTCGATGACCACCTGGAAGGGCGCGGTCTGCATGGCGGGCGCCCGCTCGGACTGCTCGTGCGCCAGGGCGACGACCTCTTCCACCGTCGCCGGCCGCCAGCTCTGGTAGCGCGCGACCTCCGGCATCGTGCGCCCGCGCTGCACTGCCGCCGCGTCCGCCGGCCCCATGGCGCGCAGGGCGAGGTCGCCCTCGCGGAGCTCGAACCGTGCGGCCATCCGGGGAGCGTACCAGGCCGGGTTCGAGGGCGACGGGCGAGCGTCGATGGGCGTGAGATCGCCTGTGCCACGGCAGCCCGGCATCGCCTGCCGCGCGGGCCGCACGCGGCGGCGCCATCTGCGGTACGCTCGCGCCCGGCCGGGCTAACGCTCGTGCCGCGTGTCACTACGTCTCGCCATGGTCCTATCGTCGAACGCCCGCGATGCGTCGGGAGCGCACGTCGCGCCCGGGAGTGAGACGCAGGACGGTTGGGGAGCCCCGGTCTCGCCTACGGGCGCGGCGACCCTCGAGGCCTGGGAGCGCACGGTGCTCTCCCTGGCGGGCCATCGGGCGGACACGGGCGCGGGCCTCGCCGAGGTGCTGGCGGCGGATCCTGACTTCGTGCCCGGCCTCTGCCTTCGCGGCTTCGCCTCTCTCTTCAAGGGGCGCAACGACCTCCGAACGGAGGCCCGCGAGGCGCACGCCCGCGCGGCGCACCTCGTCGCGACGCGCGGGGCCACGACGCGCGAGTCCACGCTCGTCGCGGCGCTCTCCGACTGGATCGACGACGCCATTGAGCGCGCGTCGACGCGCCTCGAGGGGCTCTCTCGGGAGACGCCGACGGACCTCTTCGTCGTGAAGCTCGAGCACGGCTGCCTCTTCATGCAGGGCCGTCCCGCGGCGCTGCGCCGGTCCGTCGAGCGGGTGCTTCCTGCCTGGAGCCCGGCCATGCCCGGCTACGGGTACGTCCTCGGTTGCCACGCCTTCGCCCTCGAAGAGACCTACGCCTTCGACGAGGCGGAAGCGGCCGGCCGCCGCGCTGTGGCGCATCAGCCCGACGACGCCTGGGGCATTCACGCCGTCTCCCACGTGATGGAGATGCAGGACCGCGCCCAGGAGGGCGTCGACTGGCTGTCGTCGCACGCGGCTGGTTACGCCGGCTGCAACAACTTCCGCGCGCACGTGTACTGGCACCAGGCGCTCTTTCACTGCGAGCTCGACCAGCACGACGCGGCGCTCGCGCTCTACGACGCCGAGGTGCACAACGCCTGGACCGGTGACTACCGGGACATGAGCAACCGCGCGTCGCTGCTTTGGCGCCTCGAAGTCGACGGAGTGAACGTGGGCGACCGCTGGGACGACCTCGCCGCGAGGGCCCGGGAACGGGCTCGGGACCACGGCTCGGCCTTCGCGGACGCGCACTATGTGCTCGCCCTCGGTCGCACGGGCGGCTGCGCCGAGCTCCTCGCCTCCCTCGAGGCCTTCACGGCCACGGAGCGCGGTGGGGACCAGGCTCGCGTCTCGCGTGAGGTGGCGAGGCCCCTCTGCGAGGCCATGAGCCTCGCGCTTCGCGGCCGGCCCGAGGAGGGCGTCGAAGCCCTCGCGGGGCTCCAGCGCAAGGTGCTCCGCTTGGGGGGCAGCCACGCGCAGCGGGATCTCTTCGAGCAGTTCTTCATCGACGCGGCGCTTCGCGCGCATCGCCACGATCTGGCCCGCGTGGCCCTCGCCCGGCGTCTGCACCAGCGCCCGAACAACCGCTGGGCACGCACGCGCATGGCGCGCCTGACCTGAGCCGGAGGACGCGCGCGCTTTCCTGGGTCCGGGCGCCGGGCGGCGCTCAGTTCGCGCGCACGACGCGCCGCGCGCCCTCGGCCTCGAGCCAGTCCGCCGCCCGCGCGACGAGGGCGCCCAGGAGCACGACGTCTTCGCCTTCCTGCGTCGCGCCGCAGCCGAGGGATTTCTTGAGGCGCGCGGTCAACGGGGCCCGATGCGCTTCGGCGATGCCGGAAATGCGGGTCACGGTCTTGCCGCCACGCCCCTTCGTTTCCCGCCGCACGACGACCTTGCCCGGGAAGGCCTTGGAGCGCGCCGCGTCGGCTGTCGTCGCCGCCGCCGGCGCCTCTGCCACCGCCGTGGCGCGGGGTGCGTCCGCACCGAGCAGCGCGGCAAAGGGGCTCTGCGTCAGCGCGGGCGCCGGCTCCGTGGCGACGCGCTTGGTCCCCGGCGCATCCCCGGCCTGCTTCGCTCGTCGGGCCTTCTTCGCCATGCCCGAGGTTGGCGCCTGCCCGGGGCCTTGGCCAGCGAGCCGGTGACCGCGGGCGCAACCTGGACTAAGCACCGGCGATGCCCCCCGTACTCACGGCGAAGGGTCTCGCCAAGGCCTACGGTTCACGCGAGCTCCTCCGGGACGTGGACCTGGCGCTCGAGCCCCGCGAACGCGGGGGGCTCGTGGGCGCCAATGGCACGGGCAAGTCCACGCTGGCCCAGATTCTCGCAGGGGCCTTGGAGGCCGACGCGGGCCAGGTGGTCACGCCCCGGGGCACGCGCGTGGGCTACCTGCCGCAGGTGCCGCGCCTCGACGACGCGGCGACGCCCCGAGAGATCGTGCGCACGGCGCTCGGGCCCTGGCTCGAGGCGAAAAACGCCCACGACGCGGCGAGCGAGGCCCTGGCCGCGCCCGGGGCCGACTTCGACGCCCTGCTCACGGCGCAGGCTGAAGCGGCGGCG
>JBCCAW010000628.1:0-3406 GCA_039814655.1 Myxococcota bacterium
AGTTGATGATATCTTCAAGGGCGGCGTTCGGGTCCAGCACGACGAGCACGCGCGCGTAGTCCACGGGCGCGCGGGCGAGCCCTTCGTCGTGCCGGCCAACCACGAGGCCCGCGGCGCCGGCGGGTGCGCGGAGCTCGAGCAGCTCGCCGAGCACTTCCAGGCGCCCGAGCGACGCTCCCGGCGTGACGAGCGCTCCCTCGGCAGGCCCCTCGCGCCAGAGGCCGACGGCGGGCGCGCGAAGCGCCAGCGTGCCGTCCTCCCGGGCCTCGAGGCGCGCCTCCAGCGGCTCCTTCCGGCTCATCGCACGGCCTCCGTCAGCACGTCGAGGTCGTGGAGTGACCAGATGCGCGAGTTCTTCACGCGCCGGTGCCCGATGCCCTGGTAGCTCGCCTCGACGCAGAGTTCGAGCCAGCTCCGAAGCTCGCCGAAGCGGACGATCTCGTCCGTGTCGAGGCGCTTGGCGGCCACGAAGGGATCCATGTCCGCCTCGATGCGCGCCTCCGTGTCCTTCATGCCCTGGGCGATGGCCGCGCGCTCCTCCGGGTCGTCCGTTACGATCTCGAAGTCGTCGTCGAGCTTCGTGTTGTAGGTGGCGATGGCGAGCGTGCGGCCCTCCATCACGCTCTGGCGGCTGAGCACCGTCGAGAGCTGAATCACCGGGTCGTAGGGGAGGCCCGCCATGGCGTAGTAGCCGGCGCCGCTCGCCTTCCGCAGCAGCACCGTGAACATGGGCGTGGTGTTCGTGGAGTTCGCGTAGATGAGGCTCGAGCCGTAGGCGAGCAGCCCCTGCGCCTCGGCCTCCGCGCCGATGTCGAAGCCGCTGATGTCCTGGAGCCAGAGCAGGGGCAGGCCGTCGTCGTTGCAGGCGCGGCTGAAGGCCGCGAGCTTCGCGATGCCGCCGCGGTAGAGGGACCCGGCCGGCTTCTTCTTTCCCGGGTGCTCCGGGTCGTCCAGGAGGCCCTGGCGGTTGATGACGAAGCCGGCCCAAAGGCCGCCCACGCGGCCCACGCCGGTGATCATCTCCCGGCCGACGTTCGGGAGAACCTCCCAGAAGAGGCTCTGGTCCACGAGGCGCGCGAGCACCTGCTCGGCGTCGTAGGCCTCGCGGTGGTCCCGGGGCATGATCCCGGCGAGCTCCCGCGGCGGCTGGAGCGGCTCCACGGGCCCGGCGTCGCCGCGGTAGTACGGCGCCGCGCTCGAGGGCAGGCGCTCCACCTCCCGGCGAATGCACGCAAGCAGCGTCTCGTCGTCGGGCACGCGCACGTCCGCGCAGCCCGACCGATGCACGTGCACCTCCGGCCCACCGATGCCCAGCGAGGTCATCTTCTGGCTTTTGGCGCCCTTGATGAGCGCGGCCCCGGCGATGACCATGTAGGCTTGCTCGGTCATGTAGACCCGGTCGCTGATGATCGGCATGTAGCCGCCGCCGGCGATGCAGTCGCCGAAGACGCCGGCGATCTGCGGCACGCCCTCGGCGCTCAGGAGCGCGTTCATCTTGAAGATGTGGCCGGCGCCGCGCGCGCCGCCGAAAGAGCGGCGCTGCTCGGGCAAAAAGAGGCCGGAGCAGTCGACCAGGTAAATGGTCGGGACGCGCAGGCGCCGGGCCATCTCCTGGGCGCGCTGGATCTTCTCCGGCGTGCGCGGCCACCAGGCGCCGCTCGCGACCGTGTTGTCGTTGGCGATGACCATGCACCAGCGGCCGGCGATGCGCGTAAAGGCCGTGACCACACCCGCCGCGGGACTCCGGAGCTTGCCGAAGGTCTCGCCGTAGTTGACGAAGGTGCCCACCTCCCGGGGCGTGGTGCCCGGGTCCATGAGCCGCGCCAGCCGCTCGCGCGCCGTGAGCTTGCCCTTGGCGTGCACCCGGGCGACGTACTTGTCGCCCCAACCGGCATGCACCTCGTCCCGGCGCGCTTCGAGGCGTGCCTCCAGGTCGGCGAGCGCCTCACGCTGCCGGCCGAAGGTGGCGTCGTCGAGCACGCGCGCCCGCGGCGCGCCGAGAGGCTTGATGGGAACGTGCGCCATCAGCTCGCCTCCGCCGGCGGCCAGCCAGGGATGGCCCGGGTGTCGTAGGCGTTCGCCAAGAAGTCCTCGTTTCGCAGAATGGCGACGTGCATGGGCGCCGTGGTGGGCAGGCCCTCGCAGACGAGGCCCTCGAGGGCCTCGGCCAGGCGCTGCGCGGCTTCCTCGCGCGTCGCGCCGCGCGCGATGACCTTGGCGAGAAGCGAGTCGTAGAAGGGCGGCACGCGGTACCCGTCGGCGACGTGCGTGTCGACGCGGATGCCCTCGCCCGCGGGGACGTGCCAGCGCGCGATGAGGCCGGGCGCGGGCTGGAAGCCCTTTCGCGGGTCCTCCGCGTTGACCCGCGCCTCGATGGCGTGGCCCTCGAGCACGACGTCGTCCTGCGTGAAGGCGAGGCGATGCCCGGCGCCGACGAGGATCTGCTGCTCCACGAGGTCCAGGGGCACGAGGCCATCCGCGGTCCGCACCCGAGCCCGCTCCTCGGTCACGCAATGCTCGACCTGGAGCCGCGTGTTCATCTCCATGAAGCGGAGCTTGCCGTCCCGGTCCAGCAGGAACTCCATGGTGCCCGCGCCCACGTAGCCGATGGCCCGCGTGGCCCGGGTGGCCGCGGCGAGCGTCGCGGCGCGTTCCTCGGCGTCGAGGCCCGGCGCCGGCGACTCTTCGATGAGCTTCTGGTGGTTGCGCTGCACGGTGCAGTCGCGCTCGCCAAGGTGCACCACGTTGCCGTAGCGGTCGGCGAGGAGCTGGATCTCCACGTGGCGTCCGCCGGTGATGAGCCGCTCGAGGTAGAGACGGTCGTCGGCGAAGGCGGCGAGACTCTCGGCCTGCGCTTCGGCGTAGGCCGTCGCCACCTCATCGGCGCTGCGGGCGATGCGCATGCCGCGACCGCCGCCGCCGCTCTCGGCCTTGAGCAACACGGGATAGCCGACCTCGTCTGCTACCGCCCGGGCCTGGTCGGCGCTCTCGAGAATGCCGTCGGACCCCTCGATGAGCCGGAGCCCCGCCTGGCCCATGGCCCGCTTGGCCGGGGTCTTCTTGCCCATGAGGTGCATCACGTGCGCAGGAGGGCCGAGGAAGGTCACGCCGTGCGTCTCCGCCAGCGTCGCGAAGGCCGGGTTCTCGGCCAGAAAGCCCCAGCCCGGGTGGAGCGCCGTGCAGCGGCTCTGCCGCGCGGCCTGCACCAGCCGCACCGGGTCGAGGTAGCTCTGGTCCGAGCGCCCGGGCCCGAGGACGACGACCTCGCGCCCCTTCGCGTAGGGGGCCTCCCGATCCGCCTCGCTGAGGCCAAAGACCGGCGTGATGCCGAGGCGATCGCAGCTGCGCGCGATGCGCGCGGCCACCTCGCCTCGGTTGGCTACGAAGAGCCGGGGAAAGAGCACCG
>JBCCAW010000178.1:0-10067 GCA_039814655.1 Myxococcota bacterium
CGGGGGCGGTGCCCACCCTTGGGACGCCCCGCGCAACATTCCCGCGCCAAGCCGTGGCGGTTGTTGCCGGCTGGCGGGCCCGTCCCCCCCGAGCCTCGAGCTCGTGAGCTGGTCAGGCGTCGGGGTTTTGGCCGAGCAGGTAGGGGGCGAGCACTTCACTCGCGTCGAGCAGGCCCTCCGGGCCGTGCAGCTCCAGATGGAGGTGCGGTGTGCTCTCGCGCATGCCCGTGCGCCCGACGGTCCCGAGGCGCTCGCCGCGGCGCAGCTCCTGCCCGTGGCGTACCTCCACGTCTTCGAGGTGCATGTAGCAGCTCCGGAGCCACGCCGGCGGCGCGTCTTCGCCGTCCGGTGCAGCCTCTTCCTCCGGATGGTGCAGCACGCATACGTAGCGTCCGCCGGCGCCGAGCTCGCCGCGGGGCACCTCGGCGATCTCCCGCGGCGTCATCGCGGCGTTCCGCCGATGCCCGGGCAGGTCCACGCCGGCGAAGTTCACCCGGCCGGCGGCCACGGCCCGCACGGGTTCGCCCAGCACGGACTCGACGTCGGTCCCGCGATGCCGACGCGCGCCGCCGTCGCGACCGGCGCCGATCCAGCTGCTCACCACCCGAGGCGCCCCGTCGAGCGGTGGCCCGAGCTCTAACCCGCGCGTCCGAATCGGCGCCAGCGGCGTGAGCGCCCCGTAGTAGGTCAAGAGCCGGCGCCGGTCCGTGAGGATGCGGTCTTCCGAGCGATGGCTCTTGACCCAGTCGCCCCAGACCCAGTGGCTCACCCAATGCCGGTAGGGCACGTGCTCGTAGAGGCCCGTCAGGCTCCCGTGCTGCTCGCGCAGCACGCGCAGGATCACCGCCGCAAAGTAGAGGTTCGCCTCGGCCCGGCGGAGCTGATGCTCGCTGAAGGGAAAGCGGTCCGCCGCGAGCGTGCGCTGCTCCCAGCCCGGTCCCCGCTTCACGTGGTAGCGGTAGACGCCCCGGCGGAGGTGGTCGCCGTGCTGGCGCCGGCTGATGAGCGTCAGCCCCACGCCCGAGAGCCCCTCGGCGTTTGGCCGGCAGCGCCCCATGCGCTGCGCCAAGGCGCCCAGGAGAAAGGGGTCCACCTCGAACTCCGCGCCGTAGCGGAGCATCCACGCGCCGTAGCGCGTGGCCCGGCCCGGCGGCATCCAGCCGCAGAGCTCACGGAGCGCTCGGGCAAAGCGCTCCGGGTCCACCCGCTCCGGGCTCGGCGGCTCGGCGGGCCAATCCTCGGGAGCGACGAGGGTCAGCGCGCGCCGGTTGGGCCGAAGGTCCGGCCGTCGTCGTCGCCGCCAAGGCGGCGCGTCCGCCAGAGCGGCCTCGGCGAGGGCACCAGCGACGAGCGCCATCACCAGGACCGCCACCATGCTCACGCGCACCCGGTCGAAGCTACGGTTTCGCCCCCGGTCGTCAACTTCGTGCGTCGGCGCCGAAGCCGGGCAGCGAGAATTGCTCGAAACTCCCGCGCCGAGGACTAAGTTCTCGCGGTGCGCTTTCCGGTCCTCCTCGCCGCCCCGCTTCTCGTGCTCTTCGCCTGCCGTTCGGAGCCCGAAGCGGACCTTCGCGTGCCCGTCTCCGTGGCGGCGGAGGCGTCGTCCGGGGACGAGGTGACGCCGGCGCGGGAGGTCCGGGAGATCGTCCTCGACCGCTCCTTGCTCGGCGATGCGGAGCGCTGGAACGTGCCCCTGGACGGTCGTCCGGCCAAGGGCCCGGACGACGCGCTCGTCACCGTGGTGGTGTTCAGCGACTTCGAGTGTCCCTTCTGCGCGCGCGGCGCCCAGACGCTCGCGGCGCTCCAAGCCCGCTACGCCCGCGAGCTCCGCATGGTCTTCCGGCACATGCCGCTGGCGATGCACGCGAACGCGCGTCCGGCGGCCCGGCTCAGCCTCGAGGCGCGGGCCCAGCGTGGCGACGAGGGGTTTTGGGAGATGCACGACCTGCTCTTCGCGAACCAGAGTGCCCTCGAGCGCCCCGCCCTCGAAGGCTACGCGGCGCGCCTCGGCCTCGAGCCGGCGGCCGTCGCCCAGGCCCTGGACGGGGCTCGCTACACGCCGGCCATCGACGAGGACGTGGCCGTGGCGCAGGCCGTGGGCGTACGCGGCACGCCGACCTTCTTCTTCAACGGGCGGCCCCTCGCGGGCGCGCGTCCGCTGCAAGAGCTCGAAGCGCTCTTCGCCGAGGAGCTCCGGATCGCCGCGCGCGTCACCGCCGAAGGCGTTCCTCCGCGCGAGGTCTACGCCCGCATCGTGGCCACGGGCCAAAGGGGCGGAGCGACCGGCGGCGCGCCGTGAGCCGCGAGACCTCTCCGAAGAGCGCGGAGCACGAAGCGCATATCGTCGCGGCTCAGATCGGGCGCCCGCTCCGCGCACCTTCGCGCGCGGCCCGGCGCTGCCACCTGGGCCTACCCGTGGTCGCCACCGTGCCGCCGGTGCTCGCGAACGGCGAGCCCTTTCCCACGCGCTTTTGGCTGAGCTGTCCCCTCGCGCATCGGCGCATCGCGCGCCTCGAGGCCGCCGGCGGTGTGCGCGCGGCGGACGCCCGCGCCGGCGACGATGCGGCCTTCGCGGCCTCGCTCCGGGACGCCCACGCGCGCTACGCCACCGAGCGCGACGCGCTTCTCCCCCGGGACGCGCGCCTCGCCCCACGCGGTGGCGTCGGCGGCTCGCGCGGCGGCGTGAAGTGTCTCCACGCGCACTACGCACACCATGCGGCGGGGCGACTCACCGCCCTCGGCGCCGAGGTCGCCGCGCGCATCGAGCCCCTCGATTGCGCGTCCCCCTGCGTCACCTCCGCGGGCGACGGGTTCCGGCGTGATCCGGCCTGGAGCGAGCCCGCCCTTGACGCTCGCGCACCCTCGCCCGACGCTGGAGCGCATGGCTCGTAGCGCCGCGCCGCCGCTTCCTCGTGTCGGCCAGGGAGAGCGCTTCACCTGGCTCCTACTGCTCGCTCTGCCGCTCTTCGCGATCCTCACGGCGACGCAGCTCACGCCGGACCCCGTGGGGCACGGCACGCATACGCAGCTCGGCCTGCCACCCTGTGGCTTCTTGCTGGTGACGGGCTTCCCCTGCCCCGGGTGCGGCCTCACCACCTGCTTCACGCACATGGTGCGCTTCGAGTTCGTGGACGCGGTGCGCGCCAACCCCTTCGGCGTCGCGCTCTTTCTGGTCTGCGCCTTCGGCGTGCCCATCGCCGCGGCGGGCTTCCTCCGTGGCTGGCCCATCATCGACACGCTCGAGCGCGTGAGCTTCGACAAGGTGGCCATCGCGCTCTCGGCTTCGTCCATCGTCGTCTTCGTCGCCCGCGTCGCGGCGCAGCTGCTCCGCTGAGCGCCGGCTCAAGTCTCGGCGTCGCCGGGGGGCACGCGCCACTCCTGGGCGTCGCTCTCGAGGCGTGCGCGGTCGGCGCTCAGGCGCTCGAAGAGAAAGCTCGTCAGCGTGCGCACCTTCGGCACGGCCTTCAGGTCCGCGTGCGTCAGCACCCAGAGCCAGCGCTCGAACTGCGCCTGCCCCGGCGGGAGGCGCACGAGCGTCGGGTCGTCGTCGGCGGCGAAGCAGAGCAGGCGTCCGATGCCCCAGCCCGCGCGCACGAGCTCGAGGGAGAGCATGGCGCTGTTGGTCCGGTGCTGGACCGGCGCGCCGCCATAGGGCCCGGCGATCCACTCGCCCTCGTCGCGGCGGTCGCTCCAGCCCACCCAGGGCAGCGCCTCTCCGGCGAGCCCGGCGGCCGTGTACTCCGCACAGGCGAGCCGCGCGATGCGCCTCCCCACGAGGCCCGGAGCCGGCTGGTTCACGGCCCGGAGGACCACGTCCGCCGCGCGCGCGTCGAGGTCCACGATTTTGTCGCTCACCACCAGCTCGAGGGCGATGCTCCCGTGAGCACGTTGGAAGTCGTCGAAGTGCCGGAGCAGCCAGGGGCCAACGAAGGACTCGGGCACGGACACCACGAGCGGTCCGGCCAGGCTCTCGCTGAAGCTATCGGCCGTGCGGCGAAAGGCCTGCGCCCGCGTCTCCATGGCCTCGGCCTCCCGGAGCACGGCTTCACCCACCTCGCTCAGCGCGTGGCCGCGCGAGGTACGCACGAAGAGCTTGGCGCCGAGCCGGTCTTCGAGCGCCGCGAGGCGTCGGGCCACCGTGCTCTGCGTGATGTCGAGCTCTTTGGCGGCCTCGGAGAGCGAGCCGGCCCGCGCCACGGCCAGGAAGACCCGCACGCCGTCCCAGTCGAGGTCCTCCACCCGTGGACCGTAGGCTCCCGCGCCTTCGGCGCCAGCCCTTCGTGTCCCCGGACGGCCTCGGGACCCGCGCCGACGCGACGTTACGTGGCCCACGGAGCGCGCCGCTGATAGAAGCCCGCGGTACGCCCCTGAAAGGCGTGACACCTTCTGCCGTACCCGGCTTCGTAACGTGAGCCTTCCCGTCCCCGCCCTTCGCGCGCTTCCTCTCGCGGCGTTCTTCGCCCTGGCGCCCTGCCCGCGCACGGCGCCCGCGGAGGCACCGGACCATCCCGCGCTCGCCCCGCGTCCTGCGGCGCCCGCCCCGGCCCAGCCGGAAGCCCTGTCGCCGCCAGAGCCCGAGCGCGCCGTCCCCGAGGGCATCGAGAGCCGCCAGCTCGAGGCGCCTCGGACCGAGGCGCCGACGCTCGTCCGGGTGGCGCCGCCGTGGATCTCACCGCTTACGCCGCGGGTGGCCGCGACGCTTCGGGCCGTCGCCTCCCGCGCTCCGCGCCGCGAGGACGTCTTCGCCGTCATGGGCGGCTCGAGCGCCGTCAGCCGCGCCTTCATGGGTTGCTTCGCGGGCGACGAGTGGGACCTCGCAGGCTACGCGAGCGAGCTCGGTGACACGGTCGCCTACTTCGGCGACGGGAACGCTGCGGGGCAGAGCCCCTACCGCCGCGGTCGCGCGAGCCTGGCCGCGCGCGTGGGCTGGTCGTTGAGAAACGTGCTCGCCGGCCGGCCGAGCCGCGTTCTCCGCGAAGTCCGCGCCATCAGCCCCCGCTACGCGCTCGTGCTCTTCGGGGGCAACGACGTCGAGGGGCGCAACCCGCGCGTGTGGGGGCGGCGCCTCGAAACGGCGCTGGGCCAGCTCATGGCCGCTGGCGTGATCCCCGTGGTCGGCGCCACGCTCCCGCGCACGGACGAGGCGTTCATGGACGCCTGGGCCGAGCGCTACAACGTGGTGAGCCGCGGCATCGCCCACGCCTGGGGCGTGCCCTACGTCGACTACTACGACGCCGTGGGCCGCCTGCCCGGGCGGGGCCTCGCCCGCGACGGCGTGCACCCGAACGTCTTCG
Organism: Myxococcota bacterium; assembly: GCA_039814655.1. Classification (GTDB taxonomy): domain Bacteria; phylum Myxococcota_A; class Polyangia; order Polyangiales; family Houyiibacteriaceae; genus CALCTH01. The sequence goes on from JBCCAW010000178.1 coordinate 5,295, forward strand.
TGGTCGGCGGACGCGGCCGGGGCTGCATCCTGAGCGACGACGGCCTCCGCCACGGCCACAACGTGCGCAACCTGCTCACGCTCCGCGCCCTCGAAGCGGCCCGCCAGGTGGTCGCCGGAGCGCCGGCCCCGGCGCCGGAGGAGCCGCCGCTCGCAGGCGCCGGAACCGCCGGGGACCCGCTGCGTCTGACGACGCTGCCCTTCTCCACCCGCTGGGGCAGCGAGGAGTTCGGCGAGAGCGAGCTCGACGGCTACGGCTGCGTGGGGGCCGAGCGGGCGCCGGGTCCGGAGCGCGTCTACCGGCTCCGGCTGGCCGAGCCGGCGCGCCTGGTCGCCCACGTGTATACGACGCGTGGCGTGGAGGCCTCGCTCCGCGTGCTCGAGGCGGCGGTGGATCCGGCGCATTGCCGCCTCGCCGGCGACGAGCTGGAGCCCACGCTCCCGGCCGGCGAACACACGCTCGTGCTCGAGGTCACGCCGGACCCCCGGGGCCGCGCGGGCGGCAGCGCCACGCTCGTGCTCGACCTGGCGCCTCCGCGCGCGCCGCGGCGCGGCCAGGAGCGCCCGCGGGCCCACCGGCGCGGCGCGCGCATGCACTGAACCGATCGTCCGGTGTCCCTCGCCGGCGGCCTTTGCTAGGACCCGCCCATGGCACGCCAGGGACCCCGCGAAGAAGTGCTCGACGCCGTCGAAGAGGTCTTTCGAGACCACGGCTACCATGGCGCGACGCTCTCCAGGCTCTCGGAAGCGACGGGCCTCGGCCGCGCCAGCCTGTACCACCACTTTCCTGGGGGAAAGGAAGACATGGCCCGCGCCATCTTCCTGCGCGCTGGTGAGCAGCTCGCGGCGTCGCTCTCCGGCGAGGGCACGCCGGAGGAGCGCCTCGAGAGCTTCCTCGGCGAAGTGGAGGCGATCTACGCGCGAGGACAGCGCAACCCGCTCCTCGGCGCCATGGTCCTCGGCGGCGGCTGGCCGCGCTTCGAGGACGAGCTGGCCGAGGGCTTTCGCCAGTGGACCGACGCCTTCGCCGGCCTCGCCCGCGCCGGCGGCGTCGAGGGACGCGAAGCCCGGCGCCGCGCCGAAGACGCGGTGGCGCGGCTCCAGGGCAGCCTCGTGGTTACCCGGGGCCTCGGCAAGCCCGCCGTGTTCCGGCGCGCGCTCGCCGAGCTGCCGGGCGACCTGCTCGCCTGAGCGCGCCCAGCGTCCGCAGACGGGGCTAGTGCCCACGCATCGGCTGCCCCATGTCCGCGGCCCGTGCCCCGCGTTCTCGTCCTCTTCGCCCACCCGGCCTTCGAGCGGTCCCGCGTGCATCGTGCGCTGGTGCCTGCCGCGCGCTCCGTGCCGGGCGTGACCTTTCGCGATCTTTACGAGCTCTACCCGGACTACGACGTGGATCCGCCGTCCGAGCAGGCGGCGCTGGAGGCTCACGACGTCATCGTGTTCCAGCACCCCTTCTATTGGTACAGCGTGCCGCCGCTCCTGAAGCAGTGGCAGGACCTCGTGCTCGAACACGGCTGGGCCTACGGACACACGGGCACGGCGCTTCAGGGCAAGGCCGTGATGCACGCGATCAGCGCCGGCGGCACCGAAGGGGCCTACGCCCCCGCGGGCTACAACCACTACACGGTGCCGGACCTGCTCCGGCCCCTCGAGGCCACGGCGCGGCTCTGCGGTATGGAGTGGCTCGCGCCCTTCCTCGTCTACGGCACGCTCCGGCTGGACGCGGAGGGCCTCACCCGGGAGGGCGAGCGCTACCGGGCGCAGCTCCAGGCGCTCACGGCGGGCACGCTGAACCCGCTCGCGGTGGAGGCCTTACATGGCCGGCGGCTTCTTCTTTCAGGCGTTCACCTACTTCGCGGCCGCGGTGGTGGCGGTGCCCGTGGCCAAGCGCCTCGGCCTCGGCTCCGTGCTCGGTTACCTGCTCGCCGGCGTCTTCATCGGCCCCTTCGCCCTCGGCCTCGTCGGGAGCGAAGGCGAGGACGTGATGCACTTCGCCGAGTTCGGCGTCGTGCTCATGCTCTTCCTCGTCGGCCTCGAGCTCGAGCCCTCGCTACTCTGGCGCATGCGCGTGCCCGTGCTCGGCCTGGGCGGGCTTCAGGTCGCGCTCACGGCGGCGCTCTTCATGGGCCTCGGCTTGGCCTTTGGACTGCCCTGGCAGCAGGCCCTTGCCGTCGGCCTCATCCTCGCACTCTCGTCCACGGCCATCGTGCTCCAGACCCTCGCCGAGAAGGGCTGGATGGGCACCGGCGGGGGCCGGAGCAGCTTTGCCGTGCTGCTCTTCCAGGACATCGCCGTGATCCCCATGCTCGCGGTGATGCCGCTGCTCGCGACGATGTCGGATTCGACCGAGGCGGCGGGCAAAGACGATGCCTATCATGACTCGCATCACGGGGGCGGGGTGAATCCCTTTGCCGACTGGATCGCCCATCAGCCCGGCTGGGTCAATACCCTCTTCGTCATCGGTATGGTCGTCGCTATCATCGTCGCGGGGCGCTATCTCCTGCGGCCCGTCCTCAGGATCATCGCGAGGACTCACGTCCGCGAGACCTTCACCGCCTTCGCCTTGCTCCTCGTCATCGGCATTGCCCTGATCATGAACTGGCTCGGGGTCTCGCCCGCGCTCGGCACCTTCCTCGCCGGCGTCGTTCTTGCGAATAGCGAGTATCGTCACGAGCTGGAGAGCGACATCGAGCCGTTCAAAGGCATCCTCCTCGGCGTGTTTTTCATCGCCGTCGGCGCCGCGATTGATTTCTCCCTCATCGTTGCCCAGCCCGTCGTCGTCACTCTGATCGTGATCGGCCTCATCGTCGTAAAAGCGGCGATTCTCTTTGTGGTGGGGAGCTTGGGCAAGCTCGCGATGAGTCAGCGGCTCCTCTTTACTCTCGCCCTCGCGCAGGGGGGCGAGTTTGCATTCGTCCTCCTCGGCTTCGCGCTTTCCTCCGGCGTCATGGGTGGCGATATCGTCCAGCTTCTGACCGTGTCGGTCGCCCTCACCATGGGGCTCACGCCATTGATTCTGATTGCTGAAGAAAAACTCATCCGCCCCCGATTTGCAGCCCCCCAGCCCGAGAGTCGACCCATGGACGAGATCGATGAGTCAGCACCCGTCATCCTTGCTGGATTCGGGCGATTTGGGAATTACGTCGGGCGATTGCTCCGCTCCCAGAACATCCCCGTGACCGTGATTGATAGCGATCCCGATCACATTGATTTCCTGCGGAAAATCGGGATCAAAGCCTACTTCGGCGATGTCTGCCGCCACGATCTCCTCGAATCCGCCGGAGCTAAGGAGGCAAAGATTCTCATCCTAGCGCTGGAGAATGCGGAGAAGTCTCAAGAGTTGATCGAGCTCGTTAAGCGCCATTTTCCCAATCTCAAAATCTTCGCCCGCGCGGTGGATCGCCCCCATCTCTACGAGCTGATTCGCGGCGATGCCGACTACGCCGTCCACCAGCATGGTGGCAGTGCGATCCGACTCGCGACCGAGGTCATGAAGGAACTTGGCTTCCGCGCGAATCGGGCCGAGCGAGCCGGGCGTTGGTTTCTCAACTACGACCGCGAGATGTCGGCGGCTCTTGCTGAGATTCATTCTTCTGATGAGAAGAGCTACCTCTCCCAAGTCAGGCAGCGCGTCGACGAGCTCGAAGCTCAGTTCGCGCAGGACGCCCGAATGCCCATGGACACCGTCGGAGGTGCCTGGGACAACACTGCCCTGCGCAAAGGAGTTGCAGGTGACGAATAGTGCGGCTCTACTCTAGGACAATCATCGTTCGATGACGAAGCAACTCAACCTCCAGCGAATTACCATTTCTGCCGCTCTCGGCATGATCTGGCTCGTTCGTGTCCGCTAGTACCGGCACCGAGGTTGTTTCATTTGTTCTCGCTTTTCTTCACTACTCTGATTTCCCGCGTTTTCCATTGATCGGCCTCCCCGGTCAGGCGTCGTGCCATATGAAAACGCAATCTCCTACCATTTTCCCGCAATCGGATCCTACGGTTCGCCGTGGAATTATCGTGATGTTAGTGTCGGTCTCGGCCTTCACCGCGAATACGCTGCTACTCCGTTATCTCAGCGGTGGGGAGCGCGGCATCAGTCCCGAAGTGCCGCTACTGTTTCGGTCCGTCGCTGGTGTATTCGTCGTCCTCGCATTTTTTCGGGGGAAAAGACCGACTCAGATCCGACCCGTGTTCACCCAGAAGTTGCTAATTTTGAGAGGGATCACCGGCCTTCTCGGGACGGCGGCTTACTATTGGACCGTGCCTGCTCTTGGCGCGGGTGCTGCCACCTTGATCTGCAATACCTACGTCGTCTTCTCCGCGATCATCGCAGTGCTGGCCCTCGGCGAGCGACTCACGGTGCAGCGAATGTTCTGGCTCGCCCTCGCCTTTGTCGGGATCGTCCTCCTCGTCGGCCCCGGTGCAGATGTGACCGGAATCAAGATTGGGATTTACGAGGTGATTGCTCTCATCGGCGCGATCATCGCGGCGTGGTCGGTGGTCCTCGTGCGGCAGTTAGTCGCCCAGCACTCCATCGGCACGATCTACCTCGCTCAGTGTGTTTGGATTCTACTGCCGGTGGCCTTCCTCGCCGTGCCGGAACTCAGTGCGCTACAGGTTTCAGATGTGGTTTTGTTAGTCCTGGCAGGAGTCGCTGCTAGTTACGGTCAGCTCGCGATGAACGAAGGCTACCGCTGCCTCTCGGTGGCGACCGGGGCCTCGATTCAGATGCTGTGGCCTGTTGGCGCTACCGTAGGAGGCTGGGTTTTGTTTCACG
>JBCCAW010000794.1:0-2061 GCA_039814655.1 Myxococcota bacterium
CGCCGCCCCCGCCGCTCCCGTCGCCGCCCGCGCTCCCGCCGGCGCCATCCCCACCGCGCACGCGACCGCTGGGGTCCAGCACATGCGTCAACGCGCAGCCGGGCCCGCCCTCACCGTCGTCGCCGCGCGTCCCGTCGCCGCCGTCCCCGCCGTCGCGCGGGAGCGTCGGGCCGTCGTCGCAGAAGTTGCACACGCCCCGGTTCGTCGGGGCATTGAAGGTGCGTTCCCCCGCCGCGCCTCCGGCCGGGCCGCGGCCCGGCTCCGCGGACGGGTTCGGCACCGCCGCCGCCAGCACCGCCGCGAAATCGCACACGCCGGCCTCCGTGAAGTCCGTGCACCCGCCGTTGCCGCAGGGAAGGCCGTTGCGGCATCCGGACTCGGGGCAGTCTCCATCGCCTCCATCTCCGCCGCCTACGTCGACGCCGTCGGGGCAGCGCAGGGCCCCGCCGCGGCCCGCCGCGATGCGACGGCACGCAGGCTCGCGCCCCTGCCCCTCGGCCCCGGCCGTGCCGTCGCTCCCGTCGAGGTCCCGGAGCGTCAGGCCCGGGTCCAGGGCGTCGCTCGAGGCGTCCCCGCGGCGACCCGGCGCGCCGCGGCCCGCCTCGAGGGTCAGCTCCGCGAAAGTGACCTCCGGGCCGCAGCCGTCGCTGAAGAGCGCCGTGCTGCCGCCGCCCACATCCGTTGCGTCGGAGCCTCGAATCGTCATGCCCTCGAGGCGAAGCGCCCCCGCCGCGGCGGTGCAGCGAAGCACCGGCGAACCCGGCGCCGCCGTGTGCTCCAGCACCACCGGGAAGAGGTCGATGTCGCGGTCCCGGAAGTCCGGCCGGTAGCCGCCAAACACGCTCACGCCTCCCCGCAGCGTCACGGCGCCGTCGTAGATGCCGCGGGCGACGAGCACGTCGCGCCCGGTCTCTACCCCGCGCGCAATGGCCCCCTGCGGCGTGCGCCGAGGCCGCGCCAGCGTTCCTGGATCGGCGTCGTTGCCCGTGGGCGTCACGTACACGAAGGCGTCGTCGTCGTCGGCGAGGCCGTCGCAGTCGGCGTCGCCGCCCACGACCGGCGGCGGGCCGCCCCCGTCCGCGCGCTCGCACTCGCACCCGTTGGCCTGAAATCCGTCGACGTCGACGAAGCCCTCGAGGCACTCCACCTCGCAGGTCGCCCCCGGCCCCGCCGCCACGCATCGCGCGCTCTGGTTGGGCCCCGGCGCCACGCAGGGCACGTCGCAGGCGCCGCAATGCGCTTCGTCCACGTAGCGCCCGGCGTCATCGCGGAAGGCCTCGTCGATGGCACCATCGCAGTCGTCGTCCCGCAGGTTGCAGGCCTCGTCGAGGGCCGGCCGGCACGCGCCCAGCCCGAGTCCCGAGGGGCCCTCTTCGCAGCGCCGCACGCCGGCGCAGGCCATGGTGTTGTCGGTCGCGCGCAGGCAGGCGAAGTCCACGTCGCGCGTGTCTTCGGTGCACGCGCAGGTGCCGCCGTCCGGCGCGCATACGCCGTCGCTGCAGCTGAAGCCCGAAGGACAGGCCGGGCCGCAGGGGGGCAAGCAGCGCCGGTCGTCGTCCCCGCTCGCGCCGGCGAGCGTGACGCAGCGCGCGCCCTCCTCGCGGAGCGCGCAGTCGTCGTCGGCGGCGCAGGGCAGACAGAGCGACGGCAGGTCGGGCTCGCAGCCGATGCCCACGCGGTGCGTGCCTGCGGGGCACCGGACCAGCACGCAGCGCGCCACGCGCTCGCCGGAGACGTCGTCCTCCACGACGCAGTCCGTCGCCGCCGCCGTGGGGAAGACCTCTGCGCACACCACGCTGCAGCCACCGCAGGCCTCCGGTGAGCTGTAGAGTCCTTCGGCGTCGACGAAGCCTTCGTCGATGCGCCGGTCGCCGTCGTCGTCGTCGAAGTTGCAGACCTCCGGACCGCGCACGCCGCTCCGGAAGCAGCCGGGCAGCAGGCCGCTCAGCAGGCCGAGGAGCAGGCCGAGGGGCACGCGCCACGGGAGCCGGCGTCGCCGGCGGCCTTCAACGCTGGAGAACATCGAGCTCCTGTCCCGCGGCGCCATCGCCGCCTGGCGCG
>JBCCAW010000787.1:0-2109 GCA_039814655.1 Myxococcota bacterium
CGCGCACCTCGCCGAGCTTGAGCTTGTACAGGATGGTCGTCTTGCCCGCAGCATCTGCGAGGCACCAAGTCAGCCTTGAAGCGCTGGAAATGCTGAGACGCCGGGTACCACTCACTGTCCAGGGCCCCGGACTCGTCCATGGCCTCGAGGTCGCTGTAGGTGAGCGGCTCTTCCTCGTCGTCGCCGGCCGCGTCCTCTTCGCGAGCTCGAGGGACGTCGCTGAAGAGGGGGCCCGGCAGCTCCCCGAGCGAGGGAGGCCGCTCGCTGAAGAGAGGCCCCGGCAGCTCCGAAGACGCCGCCGCGTCCGGCGCGGCCTGACCGTCGTCGTCGAGGCTCACGGCCGCGGCCAGCGACGAGTCGCCGCTCCCGGGGACGGCGTCCGGTCCGAGGAGCGGCTCGCCAAAGGTCATGTCGAAGTCGTCGTCGTCGTCGTCGCCGTCACCGTCGTCGCCGGGCTCGCGCTCGGGCTCGGGAAGCGTCGTCCCCTCGGGTCCTGCAGGCGGCGGCACGGAGCTCTTCCACGTGGAGCCGGTCACGGCCGGCAGCTCGACCTCCGACGGTTCCTCGGCGGGAACCCCCGCCACGGGGGTGAGCGCGGCCTGCGACGCGGCGGAGGCGTCGAAGGCCTCGGGAGGCGGCGGGGCGACCTCGTCGCCGGCTTCCGCGACCTCGTCCACCGTGACTTCCTCGGCTGTCGTGCCCTCCTCGTGCGTCGTGCCTTCCTCGGCCGTGGTGGCTGGCTCGTGGGTCCCTTCCTCGGCTGACGTGCCCTCGTCCGTGTCTGCCGCGTTCGTGTCTGCCGCGTCCGAATCCTCCTCGTCCGACGTGCCCTCGTCCGGCGACGACACGTCCAGCTCGGTCGCAGCGTCGGAGTCCGCGCGTGCGTCGCCGCTCTCCGGCGCTTCCGTGGTCGCCGGCGCGTCGGACTCCCCCATGCTGTCCAAGACGTCGCCATCGGGCACTGCAGCGCCATCGGTCACTGCGGCCGCCTCGAGCGGCGCCTCCTCGTCGTCGGGGCTCTCCTCGTCGTCCGACGCCTCGTCGTTGGCGCGAGCCGCGTCCGAAGCGTCCGGCTCCGGGAGCTGCGTGATACGCCGCGTGGGCACGCCTTCGAGGTCGGCGAGCTCCTCGGCGGGCGCGTCGCCGGGCTCTTCGATGGCCGGATCCGTCGGCTCCTCCGCGGGCGCGGCGAGATCCTCGGGGAGGGTGAACGCCGGCGGCCCGTCGTCTAAGCTCGGCGCCTCGAGGCCCGCCGAGGTGCGATGCGCGCGCCGCGACGCGGACTCGGCGACGAGGTCGCGCCCGTCGTCGTCGCGAAGCCCAAGGAGGGCGCCGGCCCGGGCGAGATCCACGAGCAAGCCCTCCACGGTGGCCCGCGGCCAGGCCGCAGCGAGGGCCGCGGGAGCCCTGCCGCTCCGGAGGGCGTCGACGATAGCGGTGGCTTCGAGTGACGCTCCCTTGAGCTTCGGGACCAGCACGCCCTCGTCCAGGTCCGCGGCAGCGACGCGGTCGAGGTTCGCGCCGCTGATGGCCTCGACGCGAGCCCCCACGCGCGCGGCGGCCTCGTCGACGTGCGTCGCGAGGGACTTCCGCACCGGCGCCTCGTCCCCGCGCGTGCGCACGACGAAGCGACCGCGGGTGAGTCCGAGGGCCTGATCGAGCGCGCGCTCGCCGCGACCGAAGCCGCCGTCGGTGCCCGTACGGGTGACCGCGGCCACGAGCCCCTCGTGCACTTCGATCTCGAAGAGGTGCGCGGCGTCGCGCACGCTGACCCGGGCCTCGGGGCGGAGGCCCTGGACGACGCGAAGTAGCGTGGCGACCCCGACGCCCTCGACGCGACCGCGGACCTCCCCGCCGGCACGGAGCTGCGCCTCGAGGCGCGCCCGCGGCCGGAGGACCTCGCGCACCTTCTCGAGAATGGCCGTCGCCTCGGCTTCCTTGCGCAGGTAGCCGTGGGCGCCAGCACGCAGCTCGCGCAGCCGGTCGATGAAGTCCTCCTTCCAGGAGAGCAGCACGACGGGGACGTCGGCGAGCACCGGGTCCTTGGCGAGGGCCCGGCAGAGCCCGAGCCCATCGAGCCGGGGCATGAGGATGTCGCTCAGCACCACG
>JBCCAW010000265.1:0-7945 GCA_039814655.1 Myxococcota bacterium
CACCGCCCGCGGATTCGGGCATGGCGCCCGTCGACGAAGGCACGCCCGACGCGGGGCTCCCAGACGACGCGGGGCTCCCAGACATGGCTCGCCCCGCGCTGACGAGCGTCGACCTGCTCTTCGTCATCGACAACTCGGGCTCGATGCAGGAGGAGCAGGAGTCCATCGTGGCGGAGCTCCCCCTGTTGATCCAGACGCTGGCCAGCGGAGAGATCCGCGACCCGGACACGGGCGCCCTGCTCCGCACCTTCACGCCTGTCGAGCGCCTCCGCGTCGGCGTAGTCAGCAGCGACATGGGGACCGGTGGCACTACCGTGCCCACCTGCACGAACGCGCGCTTCGGCGACGACGGGCTACTGAACAGCCGAGGGAACACGGCACGCACGCCCTGCCTGGCCAGCTACCCGGCGCCGCAGACCTTCGACCGCATGGGCGCCACGCCGGCCCCCGGAGCCGTCGAGGAGTTCGCGATGGACGTCGCCTGCGTTGCGGAACTCGGCGTCGACGGCTGTGGGTTCGAGCAGCAGCTCGAGGGCATGCTCAAGGCCGTGACGCCCGCGAGCTCTTCGCTGACCTTCCAGGAGGGCACGCCGGGCAACGGCACCGTGAACGGCGACTTCGGCGGCGACGACACGGTCCTGGCCATCGTCATGCTCACCGACGAGGACGACTGCTCGACCGCCGAGCCGGCGCTCTTCGACCCCGCGAGCACGCGCTTCACCGGGGACCTGAACCTGCGCTGCTTCAACTTCCCCGAGGCCGTGCGCCCCGTCTCTCGCTTTCGTGACGGCCTCCTCGCGGGGCGCGATCCCGGGCGCGTCGTCTTCATGCCCATCGTGGGCGTCCCGGTCGCGCTGGCCGCGGGCAGCGGCGCGGCGACGGACTACGACGCGATTCTCGCTGACCCGGAGATGCAGGAGGTGGTCGACCCCGTCGCTACCAACCGGCTCCTCGCGAGCTGCAACGTCCCCGGGCGCGGCCTCGCGTTCCCTCCCCGGCGCATCGTGGAGCTGGCTCGGGACCTCGACGGCCGCGGGGCCCACGCCCCCGTCGCCTCCATCTGCCAGTCCGACTACGGCCCGGCCATCCGCACCCTCGTGGACGCGGTCACCGACGCCCTGGCCGCGCGTTGACGAATCTTTGAGCACCCATTTGAGCCGTTTTGGGCGCCTCGGGCTCCTCACATCCCGGACGCCCAAAGACGCGACTTACTTAGCTTTGCGCGAGAGAGAGTGTGTGCGTGACGACCGCGTTGGTGTGAGGACCGGGCGCTCCCCCCAAAACGGTACGGCCGCGGATTTCTTTGGTATCCGCGGCCGTACCGAGGTGGGGTTCTCGGCAGGGCACGCGCCCCGGGACCAGGACGCTCGCCGCCGCTCGCGCCGCCCGCGGGCAGGCCACGGTTGATCCCCGGGCGCCTCTCGCCCGTGGGCCCTTGACGCGAGGCCCAGGGCCACCAGACCGTCCCCTCGTGAGCATCACCCTGCGCCTCGAGGCGTACGCCAAGAACGCCAAGACGGTCATCAGCGCGGCTCAGGCCCTCGCGGACTCGCGAAAGCACGCCGAGGTCGAGCCGGTGCACCTGCTCTACGAGCTGGTCGACCGCGAGGCCGACGTGGAGGACGCCATCGAGCGCTCGGGCGTGGACCCGACGGACGTGCTCGTCGAGGCGGAGCTCGTGCTCCGGAAGATGAAGGCGGCCACGGACGGCTCGTCGTATCTCTCGCCGCGCATGCTCGATCTCTTGGGCCGCGCGGAGGGCGAAGCCGCGCGCCAGGGCGGCGTACCCGTGGGCGTCGAGCACCTCTTTTTGGCCTGCGCCCAGGAGACGAACGGGAGCATCCGCGACGTCTTCAAGGCCGTGGGCCTGAGCGCGCCCATCCTCCGCGCCACGCTCGGCGGCGAGAGCACGGGCGGCGAAAGCGGCGGCGGCGAGACCGCGAAGAAGAGCGTGCCCGGCGCGCCCCCGAAGCGCCGCCGCGGCGGCGACGACTACGGCGACCCCATCGAGGCCTTCGGCCGGGACCTCACGCGCCTCGCCTCCCAGGGCAAGTTCGACCCGACCGTGGGCCGGGACGCGGAGCTCCGGCGCATGCTCCAGGTGCTGGCGCGGCGCCGGGAGAACAACCCCTTGCTCGTGGGCGAGCCGGGCATCGGCAAGACGACCATCGTCAACGCGCTCGCGCAGCGCATGGCCGTGGGCGACGTACCGAATTTCCTGAAGGGCAAGCGCGTCGTGGCCCTCGAGATGGGCTCGCTCGTGGCCGGCGCGTCGCTGCGCGGCCAGCTCGAGGAGCGCACGCGCGCGATTCTCGACGCGGTGCGCGATTCGGCGGGGCAGATCCTGCTGTTCTTGCCGGACTTCGGCGCGCTCACGGGCAAGGCCGCGGGCGCCGGCGAGCTCATCGCGGCGGCGCTCGGGCGCGGCGAGCTGCGCGCGCTGGCCGTGGCCACGCCGGACGCGGTGCGAAAGGCCTTCGACGAGGACAGCTCGCTCCAGCGCCGCTTCGTGGCGATCCCCGTGGACCCGCCCACGCCGACGGAGGCGGTGGCCGTGCTCCGCGGCGTGGTGGAGCGCTTCGAGATCGACCACGGCGTGCGCATCGGCGACCCGGCGCTCGTGAGCGCGGTGACCTTCGCGCGGCGCTACGTGCCCACGGTGCAGCTCCCGAAGAGCGCCATCGACCTCATCGACGAGGCGGCGGCGCGCGTGCGCGTGGAGATGGAGAGCGAGCCCGAGGAGCTCGACCGGCTGCGCCGGCGCCTCGAGGCCATCGAGATCCAGGTGCGCGCGCTCGAGGACGACCACGACGCGGACTCGGCGCACGCCAAGGAGAAGCTCACGGCGGAGGCGGCGGAGCTCCGGCCGCGCCTCGAAGAGATGGACGGGCGCTGGAAGGCCGAGCTCGAGGGCGTGGGCGAGGTGCGGCGGCTCAAGGAGGAGCTGGCCGCAGCGAACCGCGAGCTCGAGCAGGTGCGCGGCAGCGGCGACCACGCGCGCGCCGGCGAGCTCCGCTTCGGCACGATCCCGCTGCTGGAGAAGCAGCTCGCCGAGGCGTCCGAGGGCATCAAACACCTGGACGACCCGACGCAGACCATGGTGCACGACACGGTCACGCCGCAGGACGTGGCGGACGTGGTGGCGGCCTGGACCGGGGTGCCCGTCTCCAAGATGATGGAGGAGGAGACGGCGAAGCTGCTCCGCATGGAGGAGTCGCTGAAGGAGCGCGTCATCGGCCAGGACGTGGCCGTGACGGCGATCAGTAAAGCGGTCCGGCGCGGCCGCGTGGGCCTACGCGACCCGCGGAAGCCCATCGGCAGCTTTCTCTTCTTGGGCCCGACGGGCGTGGGCAAGACGGAGTTGGCGAAGGCGCTGGCGGAGTTCCTCTTCGACGACGAGGCGTCGCTGACGCGCCTCGACATGAGCGAGTTCATGGAAAAGCACATGGTGGCGCGGCTCCTGGGCGCGCCGCCGGGCTACAAGGACTCGGACGCGGGCGGCTTTTTGACGGAAGCGGTGCGCAGCCGGCCCTACTCGGTGGTGCTCTTCGACGAGATGGAGAAGGCGCATCCGGACGTCTTCAACATCTGCCTGCAGGTGCTCGACGACGGCCGCCTGACGGACTCTCGCGGCCGCCCGGCGCACTTCGCGGACACGGTCATCATCATGACCAGCAACGTGGGCAGCCACCTCATCCTGGACCACGAGGGCACCAACGAGGAGCTCCGGGAGAAGGTCGAAGGAGAGATCCACAAGCACTACCGCCCGGAGTTCCTGAACCGGGTGGACGACATCGTGATCTTCGACCCCCTCGACAAGGGCGATCTCCTGGGCATCGCCGGCATCCAGCTCCGCGGCCTCGGCAAACTCCTCGCGCACCGCCGCATCGACCTCGAGGTCACGGACGCGGCCAAGGACCGCATCGTAGAGCTAGGCTACGAGCCGGCCTTCGGCGCCCGCCCGCTCAAGCGCGTGATCCTGAAGGAACTGCAGGACCCGATGGCCCAGGCGATGCTCGAGGGCGGGTACCAGGGAGGGGACACGATCCGCGTGGACGTGGCGGAGGAGCGGTTCACCTTCGCGAAGGTTTAGGGAACTCGCCTGATCAACCGTTCACACACCGTTTACATGGCCGACAGGAGTGCTCCTTGGCGAACATCGCTCACAACTACCAGACAGGTTACTTCACAGACTCACAGATTGTCGATGCATTCAAGGCTCTCGTACGCGCAGAGGATGACGATCTTAGATTCAACGTACTGGGCGCAAATCGACTGACAGATGACCCCGTAGTCGCCGCGTCATTGGGCGTGTCTACAGATCTGATAACCGGAGCTATACTGACGCTAAAGGATGCCAGAAAGGCGCAATCCGCCGTAGTTCAGTGGCAGCGTTCGGGATCAAACGTAAGCGTAACTTTCCCAAAAGATCAGGCTTCCATTAACGCTGAGGATGCCGCGCTCGTCCAAGACGTAGCTAGACTTCTCCCATCCGCGTTTGCGAAGATCAGTCTCGACAAGGCTCTCTCTCCAGACATGCGTACTGCTTTGAGCGGCTACGAATCGATGGTCGAACAGGTCCGGTCCTTGAGCATCGGACTGGCGAAGGACACTCGGGAATGGAAGCGCGCGCAGCAAGCAACGATTGACGAGCTTCAGAACCGACTGAACAAGGAGCATGAAGAACGCAGTGCGGCGCTGGAGTCGCGAATCGCCGATCAGGAAAAGGGACTAGAACGCCGGCGGCGCGAGTTGGATGACAGAGAGGCAAAACATGCCCGCCGCAGTCTTCACAAGGAGATACGCAGGTCGATAGTGGAGACCGAGTTCGACGCGATAGCTTCCACGAAGAAGGCGCGAAGATCCGTCGCTTGGACAGGGGGTACCGCCGCACTTTCTTTCGCAGCCCTGTTCGGTGTTAGCGTCACCACGCAAGCGGCAGGCGAAGGAATGGAACTCTATCAACTGCTGGCGGCACGCGGCTTCGCCTCGCTCTCTTTCGGAGCTCTCATCGTCTTCATGCTACGATGGTCAACCTCTTGGTCCAATCAAGTGGCGACCGAGGACTTCTACCGTCAACGGCTCCTGCTTGATATTGATCGCGCTGAGTGGACACTGGAGGCCGCCTATGAGTGGTACGAAGCCACAGAAAACGTCATGCCAGAGGCCATGCTCTCGGCGCTAACTACAGATCTTTTTCAGAGCCATGTGAGCTCACATCATGACGATACATCCCACCCCGCGGAACAGCTTGCGGACCTCTTGGTTCGAGCCGACAAACTCCAGATTCGCGCCGGCGACCACGAAATGGAATTCTCTGGCAAGAGTCTCAGGAAGAGCCGATAAGATCACGAGTTTATCGTGGATGTGACACATGGTAATGATCGAAACGGTATCGCTGGATAGCGCGGCTAGCTTCGTAGACCTGTTGATGCCAAACAACCCTGCCTGGGAGGGAGCACCGTGGATATTTCGTGGGCATGGGGACAGCCGCTACGATCTTCTTCCCTCAATGGAGCGTTGGGATCACGGCATGGAACGCTTCGCATGGGAACCCTATCTGCTGTCTTCTGTCCGAGCACGACTCGAACAGGTATATGAGGGCAAGTCCTATATACCGTTCGCCGAAGCAGCGGAGACTCATACCACTATCGATTTCACGCAACGGCTCGTACGCGCGGGTCTACAAGCCTGGGGTTCCGAGCGGTTCGTGCGCGACGTGATGGTGCCTGCCGGGCACGATACTGAAGCCTTCTATCGCATGCAGAGCAATGAAAGTGCATACGGAAGACTTCCACTTGTAGCAATGGCTCAGCACTACGGGCTACCAACGAGGTTGCTGGACTGGTCCAGGAACGCCCTCGTAGCGGCCTATTTCGCCGTGAATGAACGCCTGTCGGACGCAGGCAGTGAAGTATGTGTATGGGCTTTCAACACTGACGCAATAATCAACTTCGCTGGCGTTGATTTGGTGTCGCTACCCGCGTTTGGCTACAATAACATGCTTAGCCAAGAAGGCCTATTTACGCGAGTGAACTCGCAGTGGGTTGTCAGCACAGACAATTCCGACAACCAGCACCTCGACAAGGCGGTAGCTGCTCATTGGAATGCGAAGCCTACAGTCTCGACTGCCTTCCGGAAGCTGCTTCTTCCTGGATCCCAGGCCGCGAAGTGTTGGCTTCTGCTACATCAGCTTCGAGTAAGTGCTTATCGTCTATTCCCCGGACACTCCGGCGTTGTACAGACGCAGAAAGAACGCCTCGCCGCCATTGCGGCTTTGGGCCATGGGGTTCCGGATTGACGGCTGATCGCGCATAACAGATGGTGTCCGCGGCCAGTTGCAGACACGGCGGAACCGAGCGGAGCACAACCGTGGCACGGGCCCGCTGGGAGCGGCAAGGCAGCGGCGCTCCGGTCTTCGGCCGGCACCCCCCATTCGGACCATGGCGCGTTTCTCAACTCTGCGCTCAGCTCGGGATTCCTTTCACTCGAACCCAGGAGCCACGCCATGGCCTCGAAGATGGTCACCGACCGACAGAAATCAGCCTCCCTCGCCCTTGCCATTCTCGACGCGCAAGGAGACCGCCTGAGGAGCGGGCTATCCGCCGACCTCGGGGAGGCGGGGGCCGAAGCGGGGCTTGCCTACTTGAGCACGCTCGCCTCTCGCGTCGCCGAAGCACGAGACGGCATGGTCGATGCCGACGAAGCGCATGAAGCCGAGCTCGGCGACGACCCCGGCGCCCGGGAGCGCGCGACGTCGCCACCGCGACGCTGCGGGAGCGCCTCGTCACGCTCCGCGAGATCGTGCGCGGCGTCTACGGTCCCCTCACCGAGCGGGCGCTCTTCTCCGGCAGCGCGTCGCCGGACCCCGTGGTGCTCGCCCGGCAGGCCGGCGAGGTCGCCGCACGCCTCGAATCGAACCCGCTGCCGCCGCCCCGCGTCACCGGCGCCACCGTCGACGCCGCCGCGATCGTGCAGGAGCTCCGCGACGGACGAGACGTCCTCGAAGCGGGCCTCGAGGTCGTCGCCCGCGAGGCGCGCGAAGCGCAGGCCACGCTCACGGCCAAGACCGGCGCCCTGGCCACCTACGATCGCGCCTTCACCCACTTTGCCTCCTCGCTCTTCACCGCCTTCGAGCGCGCGGACGAACCCGAGCTGGCCGCGCGCGTGCGGCCGTCGAGCCGGCGGCCGGGCCGACTGGACGTGGAGGTCGAAGGGCCGCGTGAGGATTCCGGTCCGGAGGCAGCCGTCGCGCTTTGAGCGACCGGGATCGCGGCCGACACGTTGTGTGGAGGCGGCGACGCCCGGTAGCTTTGAGTGCCATCGTGGGAGGTCGAATGAGCCAGGACAACCACCGACATAGTGGAGAGCCGCGCCGCATCACCCGCGCGGAGTTCCATGCCGCTCCTGACCACTACATCCTCGCCTGCGAGGAGGAGGGTCCAATCCTGGTCGTCGATGACGAGGGCGTAACCCGCATGGTCCTGAGTAGTCCGCTCGCAAGAGACGAGACGCACCCGTCCGAGTAGGCCATGGCTCAGGACCACCCCGCGCGGGTGCTGGCTCACTTCTTCAAGCGAGTGCCCGGTTGCGTCTTCGCTTCGAGTTTTTCGGACGAGGGGGTCGACGGCCGGATCACCTTCGCGAGCTTCCCGAACGTCGACGCTGCGACCGTCACGGACATCAACGGCCAACTCGATGCATGCGGGAGGCGTGAGCGCGCGGCGTGCATCGTCTTTCCGAGCGTGGCCTCTGGCGAGGACCTCGTGAGGCTTCTCGAGCTTCTCTCCGCGAACTCGCGGTGGCGTTGCCGAGTATGGGAGCCGGGGTCGACTCGGCTCTGCGTGGACTGGCGCACGCAGTCCGGCAGCTGGTCGCAGACGCTGGGCCTGGCTCCCCTCTTCTCCATGCCTGCCACCCGGCGCACCCCCTACCTGGCGATCGC
>JBCCAW010000315.1:0-7018 GCA_039814655.1 Myxococcota bacterium
CCCTCCTCGTCGACCTTCACGAAGGCCTCGTGAAAGGCGCTCTGCACGTAGAGCTGGTCGCCTCCGCGGCTGGCCGGGGCCATGCCCGTGAGGTCCGCGGCCATCCGGTCGAAGACCTTCCGCATGCCCAGCGCCGGGAGCACCTCGAGCAGCGGCAGGCGCGCGCCCTCGAAGGTCCAGCGGGGCAGCGCGAGGTCCACAGGCCGCGGGAAGCGGCGGGCCGCGAAGGCCTCGGCGAGCCGGCCCTCGACCTGCGCGAGCCCGGCGCGTTCCCGCGGCACCACCAGCACCATGCTGTGCGCGCCGTCGCCGTAGGCCAGCTCCACCACCTGCGCGCCCTCCACCTCGGCGTAGCGGAAGGGCCGCGTCTGGCGCATGACCGACACGGGCACGCCGGGCGCCGCGCCGTCCACGAAAAAGGGCTCGGGCCGGGTCTCCGCCGGGTCGAACTCGTGCTCCCACGTCGCGAGGAAGTACACGGCGTTGACCAGCACGAGGCGCGTGAGCTCATCGAGGGAGCCCGGCGGCAGGAGCTCGGGAATGCGCTGCCGCGTGAACTCCGCGACGTCACCGTTGATGCGCACGCGCTGCGCTTCCGCACTACCGGCGAAGTCCACGGGAGCAAAGGGCGCCCGGTAGCTCTCGCGGAGCAGCTCGAGGTACGCGGCGTCGAAGCCAAAGCCCCGCTCCCCGTAGAGCCGGTTGACCACCCGGAGCGCCTCGCCGCCGTTGAAGGACGCGAGGATGCGCCCGGCGGCGACGTGGCGCGCGGCGTCCTCGCCCTCGAGGTGAAGCACGCGGGCCATCTCCCGGGCCGTGTCCCCGCGCGCGCCGGCCCAGGTCATGGTGAGCGCAAGGGAAAGGCTGGCCGGCGAGAACACGAGGTTGCCCGCCGGCGCCGCGCCGTACACGTCGAGGGCGAAGGCGTTCGAGGCCCGGGCAAACGCCGCGAGCTCGTCGTCGCTAACGGCGACCTCGGGCTCCGGCGCGGAAGGGGAAGGCCCCGGTTCCAAGGCCGGCGGGGTCGCGAGGGGCGACTCCGGCGCTTCGCTCACCTCACCCACCTCGTTCACGGGAGGCGACTCGGGAGGCGCGTTCTGCCGCGAGCTGCACGCCAGGAGCGCGACGAAGAAAGCAGCGCGCAGGGCCTCAAAGGCCGAGCGCACGGAGGATGTTTCCGATGATGGGCAGGCTCTTCAGCAGGTCGAGCAGCCCACCGCCCGCGGGCTCCATGGCCGTGGACGGCGACGCCTGCTCCATGCCACTCGAGGCCGGAGCGCTCGGGGCCGCCGCCGCTTCCGGCGCCTGATAAATGTCGTCCCACTCCTCGAGGATCTCCTCGAGCTCGCCGACCAGCGACGTGTAGTCCTGGATCATCGACTGGAGCTTCACGCGCTCGGGCACGGCCTTGTTGGCGATGGGCGCAAACGCCGCCTGGCGCGTCGCGAGCGCTTCCCGGGCGCGGTTCAGGCAGCGCGCGATGGCGCCCTTCGCCTCGTCGGCCTGCTCCCGGTCCATGAAGCCCTCTTCGGCGAGCATCTTGAGCTTGCCGGCGAGGCCTTCGGCGTCGCTCACGGTGAACTCGTCGTGCCCCTCGACGCACTGGAGCGCGATGGCGTGCGCTTTCCCGGCCGCGTGGCGGAGCGCCGGGTCCGAGCGGTCGCCGAGGTCCCACATGTGCAGCGCGTGGTACGCGCCGCGGTAGCGGTCGTGCGGGTTCGGGCTCGCCATGTCCTTCTGGGCGTGGGGGAGCTCGTAGTCCTCTTCGGGCTCGTCGGGCTCGCCCGCGGCGCGCTCCGCGTGGCGCGCGGCCATCGTGGCGGCGACTTGGCCCTGCATCTGCTGCTGGAAGTTCGGCGTGTACTTCGCGTAGAGCTGCCCGTACTGGGTCGTGAGGTGGTGGTTCACGTCGGCGCCCATGGCCGCGTTCCACTCGCTCTGGGCCGTGAGCCACTGCTGCTCCGTGAGACCCGCCTCGGCGAGCATCGGGCCGAGCTCCTTGTTGCCCGCGAGGCCCGCCATGATCTTGGCGTAGCCCTCGAGGGAGATGCCGCCCTTCACGTCGCCCGAGGCGTCCGGCACATCGGCGTGATGGGCCGCCATGGACGCCTGTTGCTGCAGCGTGGCGAAGCGCGCGTAGAGCTGACCGCTCGGGTCGGCCTCCATGCGCGCGGTCCAGCCGTTGTGCGCGTGCGCCCAGGTGTTCTCGTCGATGCCCTTGCTCGCCAGGAACTGCTGGAAATAGGGCGTGAAGCCCGGCTCGCCGTGCTCGGCGCGCAGCGCCCCGTGCTTGCTCGTGATCTCGACCACGTCCTGCAGCGTCAGCCCGTGAATCTGCTCGTCGCTCATCGTTCCTCCGCTCCGTCCACCGGTGGCGTCGCCGGCTCCCGCCGGTGCGCCAGCCCTTCCTACGGCCCGCAGCGGCGGGGCTCCCCTGCGAAAGTACGCGATCGCGGCGGACGGTACGCGCTGCGCGAGGCGAGGTGAAGCGGGCTGGCGTTTCGGCAGCGACGAGCCCATAGGACGCCGGCCATGCTCAGCCTTCTCCTCGACGCGATGGCGCCGCTCTTCGAGGCGCCGGCCTGGGCGAGCCAGCTCGCGCAGACCGTGGTGGCCATCTTCGCGGTCTTCGGAGCGCTGCCCATCGTGCCCACGTACCTCGGGCTGACCGGCGAGCTGGGGCCGGCCCAAAAGGTCCGGGCCAGGAACGGCGCGTTCCTGACCGTACTCATCGTGGGCACGCTCTTCACGATGGTGGGCGGCGACGTGCTGCGGGCGCTCGGTCTGCGCGTGGCGGACCTGCGCATCGCCGGCGGGCTGACGCTCCTGGTCTTTGCCATTCACGACCTGCTCTTCAGCCGCGCGGACCGGAAGCAGAAGGCCGCGCAGGCCGACGAGGAGCTAGGCCAGGAGCTCGGTCTGGACACGCCGGACGTGGCCATCGTGCCCCTGGGCATCCCGCTCATGCTGGGCCCGGCCTCGATGACGGCGCTAGCGGTCTTCGCCCAGACCAACGGCCGCCTGCTCACGCTGGCGGCGTTCCTGGTGAACCTCGGGCTGAACTACCTGATCCTCGGGAACGCCGACGCCATCGCCCGCCGCCTGGGCCCCACGGCCGTGCGCGCGGCGGGCAAGGTGATGGGCATCTTCCTCGCAGCCATCGCCGTCGCCATGCTCCGCGCCGGCGTGCACGAGCTCATCACCGACGGGCTCGGATAGGTCGGGTGTAAGGGTCCGTCATGGTCAGTCGGCGCGAGATCTGAGACGTTCGCCGGCATGAAGCTGCCGACACGTGTTCGCGCCCATGAGCTGCACCCCGATAGCGTCAAGGAGTTCCGCTTTGGCGGCACGCCAGTGCTGTGGGCCGTCGCGAACGCAACGGCGAATCCGCCGCTACCGTTCCTGCCGAACACCGACCACTGGTATGTTGATGCGGCAGGGCCGCCGGTGTTCGCCGCGGCCCAAGCGGCCGGAGAGCTCGAGGTGATCGAGCTGGCTAGCGCCGCCGCTTATGCCAGCGTGGCTGGCCTCATTCATCAGACGTATCAGCCGCTCAGCTTCGTCTCACCAGCTCAAGTACCTGCCGGCGATTTCAATCAGACGAGCGGCTCGAGTCTGCCCGACGAACCTACGTTCGTGCTCATAGCGCAGGGTACGCTCAATGTGAACCATATCTTCGATAGACTGGCCATCATGGTTCTTCCAGGCACACAGACTGCGGACTTTAAACTCTCGTGGATCGTAGCCCAAAAACCCGACTGCCAATATGTGAGCTTTGGCAGTGACATCAACGCCAAGTTCAAGCGCAGGGCTCCTTCCGAAGCTGAACACCCGGCCCAATGGGGAGACGTATGGGTATACGAGATCCCCTGAGTCAGTCGGCGTCGGCCAGAGTCACTGAACGCACGAGGCGGAAGCCCAGGAGGCGTAGCGCCTCAGATGGGGAAACCGCGTACCTCGCCGCGAGCATCTCTTGGTTGATTGCATCGAGATAGCTACCACCACGAACGCTCACGAACTCTCGCTGTTCGGTCGAGTCGTAGAACAGCAAGGACCCGTCCCGTCCCAGGACCGGTCTTGGGCGCCAGGCGTTGCTGCAGAACTCACGCACGTTGCCCGACAAATGCCGGACACCGTACGGGCTAAGATCGAAGGTAGGGTCGTCTACAGGGCGGACTCCAGGGGGCGAGTATCCACGCGAAACAACCCAGCTCGCAACTGGTGTTGCGCCCCAAGGAAACCGACGTTCGTCGACCCCGCGCCCTGCCTTCTCCCACTCATAGTCACAGGGAAGGCGCCACTCATTGCTAGCGCGACGAGACAGCCAGCCTGCGTAGCCCCTGGCCTGCCCCACGCTAACCCAGCGAACGGGCGCCCTCAGGACTTCGAGCGTATCAACTTGGTTAGCTAAACGCCCGGCTCTTACGCTACTCCCATCGACCCACACATATTGTCTGTCCGTACCTGCCTGGGGAATCATCGCGCGCGTGCGCTCAAGCTCTCCGTGCTTCAACAAATCCCGAAGGAACTCCATGTACGCCGCCACCGTCACGGGGTTCTGCTGGATGATGAAATCCTCGAGCCAGATCTCCGTGCGCGCGTAAGCATCGAGCGCCCCGCCCGGCGCGCCGACCACGCTCCAGCCGGCTGGCACGAAACACGCGCCCGGCCCCACCGTGCCCTCCTCCGGCAGCCACACCGGCCGCGGCGCGTTCTCGCCGGGAGGCGTGGTGTTCCAAGTGCCTTCACGCTCGATGCGCACCGGGTAGCGCACGGTCTCGTGGCCGGGCGCCTCGAGCACCACGAGGTAGCTGCCGGCCGGCAGCGTCAGTTCGAAGGGCGTCGTCAGGCCGGCACGGAAGACGCGGGTCTGCAGCCGCCGGTCGAGCTCCTCGTAGCGATGAATCGTGACCGCGGCGCCGCTCGGCGTGCTGTCGAGCGCCAGCGTGCCGAGGCCGGCCAAAAAGCCGGCGTGCTGCCCCGTATCGTGCTGCCGGAGCAGGCGCTCCCAGCGCCAGGCGTCGCGCCGGTCGCCGCGCTGCTCCGCCGCCACGACCTCGTCTTTGGCCAGCTCGGCGATGCGCGCGTGCGCCCGGGCGCTCTCCGGGTCGTGCTGGAGCGCCGCGCGCAGGAGCTCGAGCACCTCGGCCTCGGCTTCCTCCAGCGCCTCGCGCTTGGCATCGGCGGCGTCTTCGGCGCGCCAGGCCGGGATGCGCTCCTCGTCCGGGCTGTCGTCCCGGAGCTTGCCGAGCATGGCCTGGGCGTCGTTCCGGAGCTCCGCCTCCTCGGCGCGGAGCGTCTCGAGCGCGGCCTGCTTCGCGTCCACCTCCCGGAGCACCTGCGCCGCCTTCTCGCGCCGGGCCTCGCCGGCAAGCCAGCTTCGGAGCCGCTCGGCGAAGGCGCTCCCGTCCGGGAGCCGCGCGCTCGTGTCCGCGCAGGTCGCGGCCTCGAAGAGCTCCCGGAGCTCGCCAGGGACCGTCGCATGGCTCGGCAGCGTGGGCCGGGCGCCGGCCACGAGCTCCGCCCACACGGACATGCCCGGCCCGTCGTACGCCACGTCGCCGACGAGAATCTCGTAGAGCACGAGGCCCAGCGCCCACACGTCGCTCGCGGGCCCCACGGCCTCCGTGTGCCCCCGCGCCTGCTCCGGCGCCATGTAGCGAATGGTCCCAAAGATCTCCCCGCTCCGGGTCATGGCGCGCTCGTCGTTGTCGAGGCGCGGCTTGCCGCCGGCGGGAATGGGCGTCTCGTCCGGAGCGGCCTCGCCCATCACCCGCGCGATGCCCCAGTCCATCACGTAGACCTCGCCGAAGGCGCCGCGCATCAGGTTCTCGGGCTTGAGATCGCGGTGCACGACGCCCCGGCTGTGCGCGTAGCCCACGGTCTCGGCCACGCGGAGAAGCGCCTCCACGAGCGACCGGCGCCGTCCCGGGAGCGACTCCCGGGGCCCGCGGTAGACGCTGGCGATGACCTCCTCGAAGGTCTCGCCGCGCACCTCTTTCATGGTGAACCACGGCCGCCCGTCTTCGAGCACGCCCCGATCGTGCACGGGCACGACGCCCGGGTGCGCGAGCGCCGCCGTGATGCGCGCTTCGTTTTGAAA
The DNA here is from genome assembly GCA_039814655.1 of Myxococcota bacterium. Lineage (GTDB taxonomy): Bacteria > Myxococcota_A > Polyangia > Polyangiales > Houyiibacteriaceae > CALCTH01. The sequence goes on from JBCCAW010000315.1 coordinate 6,104, forward strand.
GCGACGCCGCGTCGGGTTCTGCGGGGGCGTCAGGTGCTTCCAGCCCAGTACCTTGAGCACCACCTCGCGCTCGAGATGCCGGTCGAAGACGCGCCGCACCTCGCTCGACCCGCCGCGGCCGATCTCGCCCCGGTCCTCGTAGCGATCGGGAAGCACCGCCGCGTAGCCCGCCTTGGGCCGCACGCCGCTCACGCCGGAAGGCTGGGTCCGCGTGCCGGACACGCCCGTGTCTAGCGTCGGGGCATCGTCCGGCCCGCTCTCCGGCGTGGAACGCTCGTCCCCGGCCGCATCGGCGACGGGTACATCGGCGCGCGGTACATCGGCGAGCGTGGGCGCGACGGGCCTCTTGGTGTCGTCGGACACGCCCGAGAGGCTACACGAGGAGCTCGGTCGCCACCGAGCCCGCGTAGCCCCGGTCGCCGTCCATGCTCACGCTCAGCCCCAGCGCCCGCATAGCTCGCGCGAACGCGGCGGCGAGGGAGAGCGCCGTTACGGGGAGCGATGCGCCATGACGAAGTGCGGACCGATGCCCGGAACATCGAAGCGCTCCCCGTAGACGCGAAAGCCGGCCCGCTCGTAGAACGAGAGCGCGCGCTCCCGGGCGTTGCACCAGGGAGCGACGCCGCCCGCGTCGCGGGCATGCGCCACCAGGGCGTCGAGCACGCGCCGTCCGTGACCGGCGCCGCGATGTGCCGGGTCGACGGCCATGCCGCGAATGCGCCAGTCGCCGAACTCTGCGCGCCCGGACGCATCGCGCTCCGGCGAAATGGAGCCGACGGCCACGAGCGGGCCGCGCTCCCCGAGGCGCACGCCGGTGTGAAAGGCGCCGGGCACCGCGTCGCCGGGGTACGCGCAGTCGGCCAGCGTCTGGTGCGGCCGAAGCACGCGGTGACGAAGCGCGTGCGTGTCCTTCGG